>JACSRG010000589.1 GCA_014879865.1 Anaerolinea sp. | reverse complement strand
ATCTACGCCAATCACCGCCGCCAGTACCTCTACCTGAGCGCAAATCAGGCGCAGCCGCGTGTGCATCTCGCCGGAGACCGGCTGCGGCGCGGAGTCGCCAAGCCGACGACGTTAGGATTGCTGATCCGGCGCTACGTTGAAGGTGGGGCGATCACGCACGTCAGCCAACCGGCGTGGGAGCGCGTGATTCAGATCGACATTCAGGGGCAGGAAGGCGATGTCAGCCTGATTGTCGAGCCGATGGAGCGGCGCGCTAATCTGCTGCTGGTGCAAAACGGGATCATCCTCGACTGCGCACGGCGCGTCAACGCCGACGAAAACCGCTACCGCGTCAGCTTGCCCAATCACCCGTACATCGCGCCCCCGCCGCAGATCGGCAAGCTCGACCCGCTGACGCTCACGCCCGAAGGCATGGCGGGTATCTTCGCGCAGAATGAAGACCCGAAGAAGAAAATTCATCAACTGCTGACTGCGCGTCTGCTCGGCGTGAGTCCGCTGCTGGCGCGGGAAACGGTCTACCGCGCAACCCGATCCACCGAAACCAAAGCCGCTGATGCCGACCCCGATCAACTGCTGGCAGCGCTCAAATCGGTCGTCGATCCGTTGGGGCGGCGCGATTGGCAGCCGGGAGTTGCCGAAGGCGAACGCGGCGTGACTGCCTTCAGCGTCTATCCGCTGGATTCGGTCGAAGGCTGGGGGCGCGTCGAGTCGGTCAGCGAGGCGTTGACGCTGTTCTACAGCGCGCCTGTCGGCGAGGATGCGTATAATGCGGCGAAGAAGCCCGTCCACGAGGAGATCGCCGAGGCGAAAGCGAAAGTCGATGGGCGGCTGGCGTCGCTGAAGCGTTCGCTCAAGGATGAGTCCGAGCGCGAGACGCTCAAGCAAAGCGGCGAATTGATCCTCGCCTACCAGTACACGATCAGCGCGGGGCAGACCGAACTGCGGGCGCAGTACGATCTCGACGCGCCGGAACTGGTGATCACGCTCGACCCGGACGTGTCGCCGCTCGAAAACGCGCAGCGCTACTTCGACAAGTACAACCGCGCTAAACGCGCACTCGAAGATGTTCCCGGTTTGATTGACGAGGCGGAGAACGAATCGGCGTTTCTGGCTCAATTGGATACCGATCTGACGCTGGCAGCCAATTGGACGGAGATCGACGAGGTGGTGCAGACCTTGCAAGCGCGCGGGTACTGGCGGGGCAAACCCGCGCAGAAGATCGGCGGGCAGAAGACCGCGCCGCTGCGCGTAGTCACGAAAGACGGCTTCGTGATCTGGATCGGGCGGAACAGCCGTCAGAACGAAATCGTGACGTTCGACAAGGGCAGTCCGCTCGATTGGTGGCTGCACGCGCGGGGCGTCCCCGGCGCGCACGTGATCGTCAAGTTTGATGGGCGGCAAGTCCCGGAGCAGGTGATCGACCATGCGGCGGCGCTGGCAGCCTACTACAGCGCGAGTCGCGATGAAGGCAAGGTCATCGTGGATGTCACGCAGCGCCGCTACGTGCGCAAAATCAAGGGCGGGGCGGTCGGCATGGTGACGTATCGCAACGAGGAGTCGCGCACGGTCACGCCAAGCGCGAACACCGAGCTTTAGAGACAGGACTGAGGACTAAGGTATAGTGCTCGATAGGGTCATTGACCGTATCAAGCCTGCACAACACATAGAAAGAAGGTTATTGATGGCAAAACAGAATTTAGTCCCCGCCGGCAAGGTGAAACTGTTGGATTTTGACCCTAACTACACGGGTGGCTTCACGAAGGCGACCGCGCGCGCCGAGGAAAGCAAGCTCGAAGAGCGGCTCGCCGAATTGCAGGAACGCCTGTACGCGGGGCGGCAGGCGGCACTGCTGATCGTCTTGCAAGGGATGGATACGGCGGGCAAAGACGGCGCAATTGAGCATGTCTTCGACGTAATCAACCCGAATGGGCTGCGCGTTGCCAACTTCAAAGTGCCGACCTCTGAAGAACTCGCGCATGACTTTCTCTGGCGCATCCACAAGGAAGCGCCGGAAAAAGGTTACATCGGCATTTTCAACCGCAGCCATTACGAGGATGTGCTGGTTGTTCGCGTGAATAAGCTCGTGCCGGAATCGGTATGGAAGGCGCGTTACGAGCAGATCAACCACTTCGAGCATATCCTCGCCGCCAGCGGTACGCGCATCCTCAAGTTCTACCTACACATCAGCAAGGACGAGCAGAAAGAACGTCTGCAAGCGCGCTTGGAAGACCCGGCGAAGCACTGGAAGTTCAACGTCGGCGATCTCAAAGTGCGCGAACAGTGGGACGAATACATGAACGCCTACGAGGACGCGCTCTCCAACTGCAACATGCCCTATGCCCCGTGGTACATCGTCCCGGCGAACAAGAAGTGGTATCGCAACTTGGTGATCACGAGGACGATTGTCGAGACGTTGGAGCAGATGAATTTGCAGTTCCCGCAGAGCGAAGACCTGAGCGGCGTGGTTATCCCGGATTAGACACGCGGCGGGCAGCTTCCAGCACGCTGCCAACCGGGATTTCGCGGACGCAGGGGTGATTGGCGGGATCGTCGCCCCCCCAGTCGAGGATGCGGCACGGTCGGCAGCCAATGTTCGAGGTGAGCACGACATGGCGCGCGGGATCACCCCATTGGCGGAATTCCCCCGGATCGGCGGGACCGAACAGCGCTACCGTCGGCGCTTGGACTGCCGCCGCGAGGTGGAGCGGTCCGCTGTCCGCGCCGAGCACGACAAGCGCGCGCTCGTACAACGCCGCCAGCGAACTGATGCGCGTTTCCCCGACCATCACGCAGACCCGTGTCTTGTTCTGCATTCCCCCGGCGATGCGCTGCACCAATGCTAATTCGTGGTCGCCGCCCGTGAAGACGACTTCCGCATCGAGTTGTTCGATCAATGTGTCGGCGACGGTTGACCATTTCGCCTCATCCCAGCGCTTGACCCATGTGCCGGAGCCGGGATGAATGACGAACAGGCGCGAACTCATGCCCCATTCCGCCAGATAGCCATCGACCCATGCGCGATCTGCTTCTCCGACCGGGTAGGTCAGGCTGAGATTGTCCGGCGTAAGTTTCCCCGTCAGCGGTTCGACCAGCTTGGCGCTTTGCAGCACGACGTGCTGCTGTTGGTGGGCGACAGGATGCGTCAAAAATGGGGCGACATCCGGCAGATCGTAGCCGATGCGCACGGGAATGCCCGCCGCGAACGCCAGCAGCGCCCCCCACCAGTGATCCGGGCGGAAGATGATCGCGTGGCTGTAACCGATGCGGCGCAAGTGCCGCGCCGATTCGATCAGCAGTTCGTAAGGGGAACGCCAGTTGAGCTTGGATTGGCGAGTGAAACCGGGGAACTCCAGTGTCAGCGCGTAGTCGATCTCGTCGTAATTGGCGATCACGTCGGCTGACCAGCCGCCGATCAGTGCGTGGAGTTCGGCATCGGGTCGAGCGCGGCGCAGGGCGCGGATCGCCGGGGTGGTGAGCAGCACATCGCCGACGTGGTCGGGGCGGATGAGCAGAATCCGGTCTTTCTCATGCGGCTGCTGCGCCGGGATCGGCAGGAGCGCGGCAAGGCGCAGCGCGATATGGCGTAGGCGGTGTTTGGTCGGGACAGCGTGAAAGGCTTCTGCCATCGCCCGGTTGCGCATGACCAGTGCCTCGCGTCCCCATTCTTTCGCCAGCGTGTCTCTAGCCAACGCCGAAGTCCTTGTAGATGTCGAGCAGGCACGGCATGAGTGCCGACCAATCGTAATACTGGCTGACTGCTGCCCGCGCTTCAATTCCCCGGCGGGCGCGCTGTGCCGGATCGCTGCACAGGCGGATCACCGCGTCGGCGAAGGCGCGTTCGCTGTCGGCGACCGTGATCTGCTGGCGCGCTTCATCGCGGAGTCCGGCAATGGCGATGCTCGTCGCGACCACCGTACAGCCCGCCGCCATCGCTTCGAGGATTTTCAAGCGTGTGCCGCTCCCCATCCGCAGCGGCGCGACGTACAGGCTGGCAGCGTGCAGGAACGGCTGGATTTCCGCCACCCATCCCGTTAGTTCGATGTCTTCGCGGGCGCGCAGGGGTTCGAGGCTGGCGTGCGGCTTTTGCCCGACGATGTACAAGCGCGCATCGGCGATTGACTCGTGGATCAGCGGCAGGATGTTCTCGCTAAACCACAGCATCGCATCGACGTTCGGGCGGTAGTCCATCTTGCCGGTAAAGACCAGCGCGTGATCGCTCAAGGCGAGACGTTTCTGCGGCGGGTGAACATACTCATCAACGAAAATGCCATTGGGCAGGACATGAATTTTGCCGTCGGGGCGGAACGGGCGCAGCGCGGCGGCGTCTTCGTCAGAGACGGCGATCACGCCGTCCGCTTGGGCGACGATCTTCTTTTCGAAGCTGGCGATCCGCCGCGCCTGAATTTGCGAGTAGAGCGCGGAAGCAAGGCGGCTGCGGTTTTGCGTCTCGACCCGTGCGATCACGCGCTGGAGGGCGTACTCGGCATTGTGCGCGTCGTAGACCAGCTTGGCGTTTGGCTGCTGCTGGCGGACGAACGGCAGGTAGATCGCCATCTCCAAGCCTTCGAACTGAATTAGATCGTAGCGGTTGGCGCTCAACAACCCCGCAAGCTGATCGCGGGATGCCTGCGTCTCCAAGCGCCGCGCCAGATCGGGATGACCGGAGAAGATGAGGTCGCGCAGTCGTTTGGCGGGTGTGCGCTGCGGCGGCGTTACCGTGATCACATGATCGCAGAGTGACGGCAGCGGCGTCGTATCGAGCGAATGCCCGCCGTCGTGAAAGCTGAATAGGGAGACTTGATGCCCCGCGTCGCGCAAGCCGCGCAGGATGCCGTAGTTTCGTAATGCTCCCCCTTGATGCGGTGGATAGGGGAGCGCAGGGGTGAGGAGCAGTACTCGCATTTAGGACACACTCTCGTAGACCTGTAAGACAATGCGCGCTGTGTTTTCCCATTGGAAGCTGGCGGCACGGGCTAGACCCGCCGCGCGCTGTTCCGTTCGCCATGTGTGATCGCTCAGGGCGTGCTCGATGGCGTGCGCGATAGCCGCCGGATCATCGGGATTGACCTGCGCGCCCACGTCGCCGACGACTTCGGGCAGCGATCCGCGATTGCTGACAATCGGGATCGTGCCGCACGCCATCGCTTCGAGCGCGGGCAAGCCGAACCCTTCGTAAAATGACGGCGTGATCAGCAGACTCGCGCCGGAATAGAGCGCGGGCAAATCCGCCTGCGGGATGTTTTCGCGCCACACCACGCGCTGATCGAGCTTGAGCCGTTGGATGCGTTCCATCGTTTCCTCGAACAGCCAGCCGCGATTGCCTGCCAGCACCAGCGGCGGCGCATCGGCGGGAAGCTGGGCGTATGCCTCGATCAACCCGGCGATGTTCTTGCGCGGCTCGAACGTGCCGACATACAGTAGATAGGCGGGCGGCAGATTGAGCGCGGCGCGCACGCGGGCGATTTCGGCGGGCGGCTGCGGCGTGAAGATCGTTTCGACGCCGAGCATGTGCACCGTGATTTTGTCCGCCGGGACGTGCAGCAGATTGATCAGGTCGCGCTTGGTGGCTTCGCTGTCTGCCAAAATGTGATCCGCCTGTTTGACCGCCGTGCCGATCTGCCCATTGTAATACCGGCGGCTTTCGGCGGTGAGATACTGCGGGTAGTAGAAAAAGTTCAGGTCATGCACGGTGATCACATGCCGCCGCGCGCCGCGCAGGGGCGGGATGAAATCGGGCGAATGCAGGATGTCCAAGCCAAAACGCGCCAGTTCCACCGAAAGCGCGATCCGTTCAAGGCGGTGATGGCACGGCGTCCAGAGGTCGGCGCGGCGAAAGCGCGTGACCAGCGATTTGTCTGCCTTGCGGCTGTGAAACACGGTGTAGTCATGCGCGAAATCGAGCCGTTCCAACGCCTCGACAAGGCGGACGATGTACGTGCTGATGCCGCCGGTGCGGTAATAGGTCAAACGGGCGTCGATGCCGATCATGGCGCGGAGTATAGCCGCCATGACGCCGGATGTCCAGTTACAGCCACTTGTCGATCAGCGCGGCGATGGTGCCATTTGCATAAAGTTCGGCGAGCGCGCTGTCGAGGCGGGCGGCGATGGCAGGGCGATCTCCGCGTGCGACCATCGCGTAAAGCGTGTCGCTGACGTAGGTCAAGTTTGTGCCCCATTCGGGCTGGTCGCGTAGATACAACCGCGCGGCGACGTAATCGACCAACGCGGCGTCAGCCTCACCCGTGCGGGCAGCGTCGAGCGCGGCGTCATGCGTTTCCAGCGGGAGCAGATCGAACGGGCGGACACGCCGCAGCCACAACCGCGCTTCACTCTCCGCCAGCGAACCGTACTCATACGCCAGACGGTGATCCGGCAGATCACGCATGGACGTAATCTCGCCGACCAGCACCAAGCCCGCGTTGAAATAAGGCTGGGTGTAGAGGAACGTCCCGCTGCGCGCCGGGTCGATGGGCAGCGCGGACATCAGCACATCGACCTGATCCGTTCTCAGGGCGTCGAACAGCCCGTCAAAGCCGAGGTTGACGAAGCGCACCGGCAGCCCGATCTCCGCGCCGAGTGCCCGCGCGAGATCGATTTCCAAGCCGAACAGGTCGTCAGCAGTGGCGACGGCGAACGGCGCGTAGCTGGCATCCACGCCGACGCGAATTTCGCCCTTGTAGAAGACCAGATAGGCATTCGGCTCGGCACTTGGCTGCGCGATGAGCACGACGATCAACGCGGCGGTGAGTAGGAGTGGGGCGACGCGGAAGATCGACTTCATGGAGCGCCTAACCCCACCCCCGCCCCTCCCCGAATTCGGGGAGGGGAGACAGCAGACTCGCTATTCCAGTGGCTTCGTAGGGACGAGGCATGCCTCGTCCTCGCTTTGGGGCTACTGACTCCCGCACCTCTGAGCGACGGGTAAGGGTTGTGGGCGATTTGGGCTGTGTTTGGTCTTCCCACCCGCGCGCGTACGCCTGCACCGCATAGTAGATCGGGCGAAGTTGAAATTCGATGTTGGCGAAGGTGAAGTTATCCGGGTAGCTGAAGGTCGGATAGGGGTAGCGGAACACCCACAGACACGCCTTCTCCGTCCCGTTCCACTGATCGGCGACCATGCGCAGCGCGTCGAGCGTGTAGGTGACGCGCTGTGCGGCGCTGACGGCTTTCGTCCAGCGCGGGTGATCGTTCCAGCCCATCTCGGTGATGTAAACGGGCGTATCCGCGTCGTCGTAGCGCAGCATCACGTCACGCAGCAGTTCGGCGCGGCGAAAGTTCAGCGCTAGTGGATCGGGTGCGGCGTCGGCGGGTTCGGTGAACCCGTAGGTATGCACCGCCAGCGCGTCGAAGTAGTTCGCCGCGCCGTTCTGGTACAGGCGTTCGAGATACAGCACATCGTTCAAACCGTTGGGACTGCCTTCCGGCTCAAGCGTAGGGGCGAGTCCCGCCGCCAGCACGACGGCGTTGGGGTTCGCCGCGTGGATCGGTGCATAGACGGCGCGCAGCAGATCGACGTAGCCCGCCGGATCGACCTGCTGGTAGCCCCACTCGAAGGCGAGATTCGGCTCGTTCCAGATGATCAGGTGGTCGATCACGCCGCCGGAGCGGGTGGCGTAGCGGGCGGCGAAGTCGGCGGCGAACCGGGCGAAGTCGTCAAATGACTCCGGTGGCAGCGTGTTGAGCGTGCTGCGTTCGGCGCGGGGATCGTCGGGGGTTTGCCGCGCCCATGCCGGGACGAGTCCCATCCGGGCGATGATGTGAATCCCCTGATTGCGCGCATGGGCGACGATGCGATCCACGCTTGACCAGTCGTATTGATCGGGTGCGCGCTCGATGTACGCCCATGGGAAGAACTCGACAATCGTGTTCGCACCCATCTCGCGGACAAGCTGCAATGTCCGCTGGATTTTCCATTCTTCGACCTCGTCAATCAGGCGCGTGTGCATACAGACATGCGGCTGCACCGTCTCGACGACGCGATCCGGTACTTCGAGCGGGGAGCGCGGCGGCGCGGGGACGAACGCGCCAATTAACCACACGACCAGCAGCAGGCGGATGATCCAGCGAATAAGGGACAACAGACGTTTGCTCGAGTCACGCATAGGCGGCTATCATAACATGGTGAGCCGCAGAGCAGGTAGAGCAGTCGGGGTGACTGGCGCAGAAGCACACCTAGCGTTCTTGAAGCCGCGCTTAGCGGAGCAAAAACTCCGCCGTGATCCCGAAATGGTCGGAGGGATAAAGATTCGCATCGCGTGGATCGGGCTGCGTGCCAACTAACCCCGCGCCGACCGCTTCAACGTACTGTGGATCGTAGAAGATATAGTCGATGGCGAACGGAGGATAGCCTTCTCGGACGAGCGGCGTCGGGAACGTGACCGGATCAGCGCCGTGCAGAGTCGCGTAGGCTGATTTGTACCGTCCGGCGATCTGCTGAATGGTTTCGGTGTGTGGCTGTGCGTTGAAATCGCCCGTGATCAGCCAGCGGCGTGCTTGCCCGTCGCCTGAAAGCTGCGCGATCCAGTCCAGAATCGCCTGTGCCTGCGGCGCGCGGATAGACTCGTCGTCTTCGGGGAGGTGATGCAAATGTGTGTTGACGACATCGACCGGCACACCGTCCTTGAGAACACGAACGCGCTGCGCGACACGATGACCTTCCGGCAAATCAATCGCCCCGACTTCCACGACGGGCAGCTTCGTCAAGAACGCGATGCCTTCCCACGCTTGATCGCCCCATTTGCTCTGGACATGTACCTCGTAGGTGCGTTTGCCTAACCGTGACTCAATGTCGGCGGCGATCAGGTGCGCCTGCTGAATTCGCAGCGCAACTTCTTGGAATGCGATCACGTCGGCTGAGTGTTCGGCAAGGACGTCCGCAATCAACGGACGGCGTTCAAGCCAGCGATCCGCGTCATGACGCAGATTGAGGGTCAACAGCGTGAAGTTTTCGGTCATGCGCGCGCATCCTTCAGAAAACAAAACTTCCAGCCCGCATGGACTGGAAGTTCACTTGCCCCCAGCAGAAATCGAATCTGCGCCTTTGCCTCCGGAGGGCAACGCTCTATCCGCTGAGCTATGGGGGCGTCTCCGAATACCCAAATATCATAGCATTCAAGCGGACGAAAAGCAAGCGGGTCTGGTATCGGCAGCGGAAATCTGTTAAATTCCGGCTGTTTTGTCCGCAGATGTGTAGAGATTATGATCGCAAAACGCTTCATCATCCCGTTGATCGCGCTTCTCGGCGCGGGTTGCAGTGCCTTAAGCTCCCCTGACCCGGCGGCGACACTGCAAGCCAACAACGCGGCGATTCAGGCGGAGGGGACGAGCATCGCCCAAGCCGCGCAGGCACAAGCGACGGAACTTCGCGCGACGGTCAGTGCCGCCGAAACGTATGTGGTACAAGGTGAACAGATCAACAACCAACTGCTGCTCACCATGCGCTCGGTGCTGCCGCCGACGGATCAAGTTGTGCAGAATCAAGGGGGCTTCACGCCCGGACATGTCGCCTCGCCTGCGCCCCCCGGCTCATTCGGTCAGGCGACCTCGCTTGCGCCCGCCAGCACCGCGCAAGCATCCTCATCGACGCTGTTCACGCAGGTGGGAACAGCGGAAACCGTCCGTGACTCGGATGGCTGCGCCGACTCGCTCGTCTCGGTGTTTCCGGCAGGTATTCAGCGCATCTACGTGACCGCGCGCGCGCTCAACATCTCCGCCGGCACGGTGATGCGTGTTCAATGGAACTACGAGGGCGAACCCTCCTTTGAGGAAACGTACACCGTTTCGGTGAACGACGATGATTTTTGCCTGTGGTTCTACATCGAGCCCGTTGCCGATGTCTTCGGGGCAGGTAATTGGTCGGTGCAGTTGTTCGCGGATGATCGCCCGGTTGATCCTGCGGTTTCGTTTACAATCGGTATGTGAATTGGAATAACGCAGGCGAACATGGTAGCATAGCTTCACATCGTGTGCAGTCTGCCTGCTTACTCGTGGATGGTTGGTTTGAAAGTCCGGTCGTTCGTCCTGCTGTGCATTCTCATCAGTGCCCTGATCGGCACTGCGCTGCCCGCTTGGGCACACCCCGCAGCGCAGGACGCCACGCCGACCCCGCGCGGCAGTTACGTCATTGGACGCGATATTTATGTGCGCGGCGGTCCCGGTGAGAATTACGTACCGGTGGGACGATTGGTTGAAGGCGCGCGCGTTATCCCGCTGAACATCAGCGAGTCGGGCGAGTGGGTGCTGATACAGTACTATCGCGGCGTGGGCTGGATTCGCCGTGATCTGGCGTACTGGGCAGTAGATGTTCTGGCGCTCCCGCCATACGATGAGATGTTCCTCACGCCGACCCAATTCCTCGGCGACCCGACCGAAACGCCGTTTGTGCCGACGGCAACGCCGACCGGAAACTGGATCGATTCGGCTGGGCAGGGCGCGTTTATCCGGTCGGGACCCAATTTCCGCTACAGTGTCATCGCGCAGCTCCGCGCGGGCGAGGTGGTCGAACCGGTCGGACGCAACGAGGACTCAAGCTGGATTCTGATCCGCGTTGACGATGGCTTCGGTTGGATCGCGGAAACGCTCGTGCAGTGGGCAGTAGACATCGACTCGCTGCCGGTGCTGCGGATCAACGCACTGACGCCGAGTCCGACGTTCACGCCGTCATACTCTCCGACGCCGACCAACACACCAAGTGCGACGTTTACTTCCAGCCCAACGCGCACGGCGACGCCGACTGAGACACCCTCCTCGACGCCAACAAACACGGCATCGTTTACTCCAAGCGCTCTTCCAACGAATACGCCTCGACCGACTCGAACCTTCACGCCAACCGCGACGGCGAGTCCTGAGCCAACGGCAACGTTTACGCCCACGCCGACGGATACGGCGAGTCCAGAACCAACGGCAACGCTGACGCCCACGCCGACGGATACAACGAGTCCAGAGCCAACGGCAACGCTGACGCCCACGCCGACGGATACCGCCAGTCTCGAACCCACAGCGACGCATACCCCGACCGACACGGCGAGTCCAGAACCAACGGCGACATTCACTCCGACGGATACGCGTACAGAGGTGGTCGCACCGCTTGTCGTGCCAACGGAGACCTCAACGCCCCGCCCGACGGATACACCAGCGCCGACGGAGACCTCAACGCGCCGCCCGACGGATACGCCTGCGCCGACGGAGACCTCAACGCGCCGTCCGACAGACACGCCCGCCCCGACGGAGACCTCAACACTCCGCCCGACAGACACGCCCGCGCCGACGGAGACCTCGACGCGCCGCCCGACGGACACGCCTGCGCCGACGGAGACCTCGACGCGCCGCCCGACGGACACACCAGCGCCGACGGAGACACCCGCTGGCGGCGCATCCGCCGCAAACTTGACTCCCAGTCCCGAACCGTCAATTGGTGATACTCCAACGGGGCAGGGTGGGCTGAGCATTTCATTTGAGGCGGTGATCGGCGCGCTGCTGCTGATCGCCATTCTGGCCTATGTGGGACTGTATTGGCGTGGGCTGGCGGCGGCGGATCGCTACCAGAACGGGTTCGTGATCGACACCTGCCCGGTGTGCCAGCGCGGGCATCTGCTGGTCGAAACGCACATGGATCGCATGTTGGGCATTCCACGCCCGCGCTCGACCGTGCGCTGCGGATCGTGTCGCTCGGTGCTGCGGCAGGTGGGTGATAAGCAGTGGCGCTATGCAGTTGATCCAACCGAAAACCCCGCGCTGTATGCGCGCTATAATGGCAAGGTGCTGGACGAAGCCGAACTACGCACTATTCGCACCCTGCCGCGTGTGGTGGATGTCCGTCCACCGGTAAAACCGCCGACCTTTGTCGATGATGAGGAAAGCTAATTGTCTCTTGTTCGCAAGCTGATTGTGCTGGCGCTGCTGGTATTTGCTGCCTGCCAACCGATTGACGTGATAACGCCGTTCGTGCCGACCATCGCTCCCTCGCCAACGGAGATCGCACTGGAGCATACTGCTGTTCCGACGGCACATCTCGCGCCCAGCCGCACCCCGACGATCCCGATGACGCCGACCGATACGCTGACTCCGTCCCCCACGCCCACCGAAACATTCACCCCTACGGAAACGTTCACGCCGTCATTGACCCCGTCGCCAACTCTGTTCCCGACCAACACTCGCCCGCCGACGGATACGCCGACCCTGACGCCGCTGCCGCTGATCACGGCGCAATCATCGGCGGTCAGCGCGGACGAGTTGAGCGGGACGCCGCGTCCAACGCTCACGCCGCCTCCGCCCGATCCGGCGCGTCAGGTGGCGGATCACTTTCTGTTCCGGCGACCGATCAGCGAAAACGCGGTGAACTGGGTGGATCGCAATTACCCGTATGGCGCGACCAGTGGCGGGCGCTTGCAGGTGCATCATGGCGTCGAGTTCCAGAATCCGCGTGGCACGTTGATTTACGCGGCGGGTGACGGCGTGGTGTACTACGCGGGTGATGACCTGACGAGTATGTTCGGACCGTTCAACAACTACTATGGCAACCTCGTCGTGATTCAGCATAACGCCACTGCGCCGGATGGACGCCCGGTGTTCACGCTCTACGGGCACATGGATCGCGTCGCCGTGCAAACGGGGCAGGTGGTGACCTCAGGGCAGGAACTTGGCATTGTCGGCGGTACGGGCGTCGCGCTTGGCCCGCATCTGCACTTTGAAGTGCGTGTCGGCGATCCGCAAAACTTTGGCGCAACGCGCAACCCGGAACTTTGGCTGCGACCGTATCCGCGCTATGGGACACTGGCGGGGCGGGTGACCGACTCGGCGGGGAATCTGCTCTACGATGTGACGCTGAAAGTCGAGTCGGCGACGATCACACGCTATGCGTGGTCATATGCTGATGCGAGCGTCAACGGCGATGACGCGTTCGGGGAAAACTTCACGCTCGGCGACATCCCCGCCGACTACTACACTGTTACAGTCGGCGAGAATGGTCGCGTGCGCTACCAAGAGCTGATCTACGTCTATCCCAACCGCACCACCTTCATCAACGTGCAGTTGAATTAGCCAACGGGACAAGGGTATGCCTTGTCCCTCAAAACCCCTGCCTAAAAGTTAGCGTATACGCGGAACGTCAGCGTGAGCTGCGTATCCGTCACCGAATCGACGCGCATGACGCCGCGATTCCCATCGGCGGTGATAATGCCGATCAGCGTGCCGGGGAACATCTCCGTGCGCGGAATGCTCTCGCGGTTGACCTGTGCCGGGTTGATCGAATCGAAGGTGATCGCATTGATGTCGACGCCGGCGAGGATGCCCAAACGCGCCCCGAACAGGATATCCAGCGCCAGACCGCCATCGGCGTTCCAGTTGGCATCCCCCTGCGCCGCGTTACCTTCCAGATCGAGCGTATCGCCGAGGTTGAGCGTTTGCGACGCTTGGCGCAAGATGCGGCGGTCAACCGTGTACGTCAGGTTGTAGATGTTGTTCTGTTCGCCGACTGCTCCTTCGTTGACCTGATTATTGGCATCCACGATCAACGACGAGGTGAACGTCCCGCTGTTGTTGAAGATACCGTTTAGGCTCACCGTGAGGCTTTGACCCGGCGCAAGCGCAGGCACTAAGCCGCTGAGGAACACATTGTTCGGCGCGAATGTCCCGGCGACGGTGAATGTCCCCGTCGGCGATTGACCGATATTGCTGACCGTCACGTTGATGACGAACGGCTGCCCAAGCAGAATGGGCGACGGGTTCGGGACTGCCGACACGATGATCACGTCAGCTTCGGGGGCAGCCGTTGGCGTCGGCGTGACGACCGGGGTCGGGATGGTAGGTGGTGCGATCACCGGGATGCCGTCCAGACTGCCGGTCAGCTCAAGTAGATCGACCGCCAGCCAGCCGGGATCGCCGAGGTACTCGATGACTACCCATTCATTGTCGATGCTGCGTCCGACGACCAGCGCGCGTTCGCCGCGCAGTAGTTGACCGAGGATCGGGTAGTCCATGCTTGGACCGCCGCGCACGTTCTGCCGCTCACTCAAGATCGTGACCGACGTTTCGGTGATTTCCGGTGTCGGCGTTGAAGTCGGGATTTCCGGTTGGGCTTCGAGCAGCGCGCCATTGCGGTAGCTGGCAAGGACTTGCAGCGCGCCGAATTCGTTCAAGCGGGTGATGACTACATTGGTGCTTGTTTCGCCGTTGCTCAGCGCGGACGGGTTGAGCAGCCCCTGTACACCGCGCGTTTCGCTCAGCGCTAGCAAATTGGCGCGTAGATCATCGGGCAAAATAAGTGCCTGCGCGATCAGCCGAATCGAGTCTGCGCCTGCCGCCGCAATTGGACCGGGGACTTCGTTATAGGTGCGGACGTAGAGGTTCACGAAGCCCGTGCTGATGCTGTCCGTCGCACTGTATTCCCATGTCGAAACGCCGAGTACGCCTTCGGCTTCTTCGTCGCTCAAGCCGAGGGTGAACCCGGTGGCGTCCGGGTAGACGAATGTGCCGAGCCACCCTTCAGCGCGGAGCGCTGTGTAGAGCTCGGTGGCGCTCGCCAGCGAACCGTATGCGATGATGACTTCGGGATCGGTGGCGATCAAACGCTGCGCGCCGTCTTCGACCTGTTCCTGATCGCTGACGAACACCGGCGGGCTAGGCGCGAGCCCAAGCGCGGCGGCTGCCGTTGCGAAACTGAGAAGCTGCGCTGTGCTGGCGATGTCAAGCTGCGCGGTCGCGATGCGCGTTTGCCCCAACTGCGCGATCAGGTAATTGGCGAGCGCTTGACCCTGCACCAGATCGGATGCGCGGCTGCGAAACACGAGCCCGCTGGCATCCGAAGTGAGGAGGGTATCGCCCGTCGCCGGGGTAATGATTGGCACACCCAGCCCGATCAACGAAGGCAGCAGGCTGATCGCAAGATCGCTGTTGACGGGACCCAAGACGGCGATCACATCCTGCGCGCGCAGTGTCGCGATCACGCCCTCGATGTTATCGAGCGCGCTTGACGACACCGGGATCAGGTCGAGCAGCACATTGGTTTCGGGATCGACGGTGATCCCGCCCGCCGAATTGATTTCGCGGACTGCCAGACGCGCACCGTCCATTAGCTCGCCGCGCGGATCATCCAGCACCGCGATGCTCAAGATCGGAAGCTCTTGAGCGTTGAGGCTCAAACTCGTGAACAGCAAAACTGCCAAAATCAGCCACAATGCGAATCGTCGATGATATTGCATAGTCGCCTCGCTCCTCGTTTAGAAATCTATCAGATCACATTTCTACTACAGTATACAACGACTTCTTTCGCGCCGAATAACCCGTGTTCTCGGCTTGATTTCCAATTTTTGTATGACTATACTGTTTACATTCCGCCCTGTAGCACGTTAGGACAGAATATGCAGCGTGAGCGCGTCGTCGATGACATTTATGTATTCATCAGTGATCAGTACGCCCAAGTCAGCGCCACACTGATCAACACCGGTGAAGGCGCGATTCTCTTTGACACCATGTTGTACCCCGACGAGACGCGGCAGATCAAGCGATTCGCCGAGGTGCGCTTGGGGACTGTCATCAAGGTGGTGATCAATAGCCATTTCCACGCGGATCATACGGCGGGAACGTGGCTTTTCCCCGGCGCGCAGGTCGTCGCTCACGTGAAATGCCGCGCGCTGTTGGAACAGCGGGGACGCGAAAGCTTGGAACACGCCAAGCAGCATATACCGGAACTGCGCGACGCGGAACTTGTCTTGCCGGATACGACGTTTACCGACAGCGGGTATCATTTCAGCTTGGGCGGCAAGACGCTGCAATTCTGGTCAACGCCGGGGCACAGCCCGGATTCGGTTGTGTGTCTGGTCAAGGAAGATCGCGTGCTGCTGGCAGCCGATACAGTGCTGCCGCTGCCGCATTTCGTCGATGGCAGCTATGATGATTTACTGGCGTCGCTGCATTCGCTGCGCGGCGGCAATTATGAGAACATCATCCAAGGGCATGGCGATATTATCCTGCGCGGAGAAATCGAGGATAAGCTGCGCAGCGACATCGACTACTTGGAAGCTGTTCGCCGTGCTGTCGATCATGCGCTGGAGAAGAATACCCCGCTCGATGCCATCGACATCGAACGGTGCGGCAAGAGCCGAATTCTGCTGCATGGTGCAGCGGTGGAACTGCATCGCCAGAACGTCACGACGCTGGCAGCCCAGCGCCGCGAAACTTTGTACGGTAGTTTAGGAAGGATATAGGAAAAGCACAATGACCGAGAACGCGCTTACCCCCGACGGGTACGCTGACCTCAAGCGTGAGCTAGATACCCTCATCACCGTCCGTCGTCCCGAACTCGCCAAGAAACTCGCCGAGGCAGTCGCCGAAGGCGATCTCAAGGAAAACGCGAACTATCACGATGCTAAAGAACAGCAGGCATTCGTCGAAGGGCGCATCAAATACTTGGAACACATTCTGCGAACGGCGACGATCATCGACATGAACAGCAAATCCGATGTGGTGGCGCTCGGCTCAAAAGTGACGATTGTCGAGGATGGTTACGATGACGAGGAGACGTACAGCATCGTCGGGGCAGCGGAAGCTAACCCCAGCGATGGCAAAATCTCCAACCTCAGCCCGATTGGTTCGGCGCTGCTTGGCGCGAA
>JACSRG010000823.1 GCA_014879865.1 Anaerolinea sp. | reverse complement strand
ATACACCATGTTCTCCAATGACGCGATGTCATTGACAGCGACGAGTTCCAGTTCGGGCGTGTCCATCAACACTTTGAAGGTGGCGCGTCCAATGCGCCCCAAGCCGTTAATTGCGACTTTTACCGCCATACGCTGTTCCTTTCGCGCTTATACTTACCGTACTGACGCACGGAGTCGTAGATACTTTACCGCCGACTCAATTTAGTTACAATTGGGCTAAAGGAGACCCTCATGCAAATACAAGCCGCCGTTTTGTACGCCCCCAATACCCCATTTGTCCTTGAAACCCTGACGCTCGACGACCCGCAGGCGGGCGAAGTGCGTGTGCGGATCGCCGCGTGCGGCGTGTGCCACAGCGATTATCACCTCGTCACCGGAACGACCCGTCACCCGCTGCCCGTCGTGTGCGGGCATGAAGGTGCGGGCGTGGTCGAAGCGGTCGGCGCGGGCGTGACCCGCATCCAACCCGGCGATCACGTCGTGCTGAACTGGGCTCCGGCGTGCGGTGACTGCTACTACTGCCGTCACGGCAAGCCGAACCTGTGCGCGACCTTCACCGATCCAATCTGGGCGGGGACGATGCTCGACGGCACAACGCGTCTGCATCGACTGGACGGTGAACCGGTCTACGCCTACTGCGGACTCGCCGCCTTCGCCGATCATGTCGTCGTACCGGAGCAAAGCTGCGTCAAGATCAGCCGGGAAGTGCCGCTGCTGGCGGCGTCGCTGGTTGGCTGCGCGGTGGCGACCGGGGTCGGCGCGGCGCTCTACACGGCGAATGTTCACCCCGGCGAAAGCGTCGTGGTAATCGGCTGCGGCGGTGTCGGCTTGAACAGCCTGCAAGGAGCGGCGCTGTGCGGCGCGAACCCGATCATCGCCGTCGATACCAACCTGACCAAGATGCGCCTCGCCCGCGAATTCGGCGCGACCCATACGCTTTACTCGAACGAGGATACGATTGGCGACATCCGCGCGCTGACCGATGGACGCGGCGCGGATTACGTGATTGAGGCGGTCGGTTTGCCGCACTTGCAGGAATTAGCGCTGGCGGCGGCGCGTCCCGGCGGCACAATTGTGCTGGCGGGCTTATCGCCGATGGGGTCGGCGACCAACCTCCCCGGCGCGATCCTCACGCGTGAGGAGAAGACGGTCAAGGGGAGCTATTATGGCTCGGTCGATTCGATCCGTGACTTCCCGCTGCTGCTCGATCTGTATTCGGCGGGCAAGCTCAAGCTGGCGGAATTGATCTCGCAGACGTACCGGCTCGACCAGATCAACGAGGCATTCGAGACGATGATGGGCGGGGGCGTCGCACGCGGGGTGATTGTGTTCTAAGCACAAACGACGAAATCTGTTTGTAGGGCGCGCCAATGCGTGCGCCCTACAGGGCAGACACATAGGTCTGCCCCTACGATTGATTACATGCGTGAATGTGTTTTACCGGTACTGCGGCAGCGGGAAGTTATACAATGAGTCGAACGGGAACCAGCGGAACTTGACCACGCCGTGAATGATGCTCTCGTCGATGGGTCCGTAATCCGACGAGTCGAGGCTGTGGTTGCGGTTGTCGCCGAGGATGAAGTACTGATGCTCGCCGATCACCCAGCGCCCTGTGTAACGCGGCGGCTCGTTGATGTACGGCTCGTCAAGCGCTGCCCCGTCGATATAGACGACGCCGCCGCGCACTTCGACCGTTTCACCCGGCAGCCCGATCACCCGCTTGACGACCGTGTCGCCGTCGTGCGGTGATGTGAGGATGACGACTTCCCCCCGCTGAGGCAGCCGCGTCATGATGTCCAAGTTGCTCACGAACAGGCGATCCGTCTCGTGCAGCGTCGGCTCCATACTTCTGCCTTCGACCGCGTAGCGCGGGAAGAACAGGTTCATGATCAACGCGAACAGGGTGACGACTGCCAGCGCTTTCGTCCATTCTCTGATTACGGGTAACACTGCCGCAATCAACCGTTCACGGCGCGTCTGGTGGTCGTTGTCGTGGGGAAAATAGATCATACAGCACCTCAGCATCGATCAAGCGTATAGGATTCGATTATGGCATGTTCTTGTCCAGATTTCGAGTCAACGCCCCCCTGACGATAGTCCACCGCAGTCTTTTCTAAGCATCCATTTATGGGATACTATTTGGAGGTGAAAGCTGATGCGCGAATGGATGTGCCATGCTGTGCTTGATCATGCGTCGGGGTCCGACGCCGGGTGCCACCTTTGAACTCGATGCTGACGAAATCACCATCGGCAGAGGCATCAAAAACCACATTGTGATCCACGACAATGAGGTGAGCCGCGAACACTGCCTGCTCGTGCGTCTGCTTGACGGATACGAAGTCCAAGACCTGCATTCCAACACGGGGACGTTCGTCAACGGGCAGCGTGTGATCGCCTCGTGGGTGCTGACCCCCGGCTGCTTGATCGAAATCGGCGACACGATCACGCTCGAATACGGGCATTACGACCCGGCGCGCGAAGAAGCCTTGAGCGCCCCCGAAGCCCAGTACGCCGCGCATCTGTTCAACCCGGACGCAGCTTTCGGCTTGATGATGACGATGGGTCCCGCCGTCGGCTACCTCTACGAGTTGTCCAAGCCGCTCATCAAAGTCGGGCGCGACCTCTCGAACGATCTCGTGATTCAAGACCCGGAAGTCAGCCGCTTCCACATCCGCCTGACGCGCACGCTCTCCGGCTATACGGTCGAAGACCTGAACTCGACCAACGGCACGACGATCAACGGTGTGCCGCTCAAAGGCTCGATCCAGCTAGAGCCGAACCACGTCATCAAGCTCGGCTCGATGGTGCAGCTTCAGTTTATCCATCAGGTAACTCCCGGCACGGGCAGCATCGACAACCCGCGTCCGCGCAAACTGGTCGATGCGAACGCCAACTACGTCGAGACGCTCCAGAATATCTTTATCGTCAAGCCGAAAGAGGGCACGCCCGCCACGTCGATGCTCGGCACAGGCATCGATCCCGGTTCGCTGGTCGATCACATCTTCATCGCCTATGCGCGCAAAGACTGGCAGTCGCTCGTCGCCCCGCTGATGGTCACGCTGCAAAGCGGCAACCTTAAGGCATGGGTCGATCAGTATCTCGCGCAGGGCAGCAAGGATTGGATGGCGGCAGTCGAGCAGGCGCTCGGCGAATGCTGGCTGATGGCGGTGCTCTGGTCAGCCGAAGCTGCGCATTCCAACTACGTTAAAATTCAATACCGCTACTTCCTCCAGTACGAAAAGCCGCTGATCGTCCTCCAGTGTGACGACACGCCGCTCCCGACGGAATTGACCCGCGCGCGCGTGGTGAATTATCAGGGCGCGGAGTCGCGCAGCTTCCACAAGGTCATGTATGAGATCATCAACTACCGGCGCTTACGCGGGATCGTCTAAATTCTTCGGATAAAATTCACACACACGTTACACTCTATGCCGTAGACTTAGTTTATACATAATCGCAGTAACGAACGTTGTCGAGTATGGGGTAGCCTTTTGACTCTGACTAAACTGTATCTGGAAGGCTTGTACCAAATCGCACGGGCGCTGATGCAGCCTGATTTGCCACTGCCCGACGCGCTCGAAACCGTTCTGCGCTGGTGTGCTTCTTGCGTGCAGTCCGACCGCGCTGCGCTGCTGACCTTCGACATCGACGGCGGGCTGGATCAAGCGCTGGCGCTGCCCGAAAGTTCACGCCTGTGGGAAGATCTCACCGCCCAGAACATCGACAATTTTGTGACCTACACCCGGCGCGCACTGATCATCCCGGATTTACGCGCCGATGAGCGCTGGGTCAGCGAGTCCGCCCCGCTCGATGGTTCGGCGGTCTGCGTGCCGATCCTCTACCGCGAGCATCTCTGGGGGCTGCTGCTGCTGCTCGCGCCCGAAACGGAACACTTTTCGCCCGAACGGGTGCACTTCTTGAACGAAGCTGCCTCAACGGTCGCCAGTTCACTCGAAAACTGGGCGATCTATGCCAGAGCCAAGACGACCGAAGCCAATACCCGCCGCCTCTACGAGAAAGCGCAGGCAGCGACCGTCGAGCACACGCGGACAGAGCAAATGCGCCGCGACCTGACCGCCATGATCTACCACGATCTGCGCAACCCGCTGCAAAGCATCACCGCCAGCTTATCCGGCTTGAGCCGCGTGCTCGTCCCGAACGACAACCCGATGGCGGACGAACTCATGCGCCTCGCGCTGCAAAGCCTGCGCCGTGTGTCGCGTATGGTCAAGAGTCTGCTCGACCTCGAACGCTTGGAAGAAGGTCAGGCGATCCTCGCGCGCAAAAATACGAAACTGCACAACCTGCTCTCCGATGCGGTCGAACTGGTCTATCCGTTGGCGCGCGAAGCCGAACAAACGTTGGCGCTCGAACTGGACGACAATCTGCCGATGCTTGTGGTTGACCCCGACATGATCCTGCGCGTGCTGACCAACTTGGTCGAAAACGCGATCAAGCACACGCCGACCGGCGGCAAAATTACGGTCCGCGCGCAGATTCGTGACTCTGCCGTGCAGATCAGCGTAATCGACACGGGTCCCGGCGTGCCGAGTCACTTCCGGCAGGAGATTTTCGACAAGTATTTCCGCATCAAGTATGTGAATGCGCCGAACGGCGTCGGCTTGGGGCTGGCATTCTGCCGCCTTGCCATCGAAGCGCACGGCGGGGACATCTGGGTGGACAGCGACGACGACGGCGGCGCGGTCTTCGCCTTCACGCTGCCGCTGATCGTCGAAAACGCCATCCCGGCGTAAGGCTATGAACCGCAGAGAACGCGGAGAACGCAGAGAAGATATACGGTCTTTCTCTCTGCGCTCTCTGCGTTCTCTGCGGTTAAACGGTCTTATTCGGGTTTGAGGGCGATGAGCACAGTCCACTCGCCGGACTGCACGCTTTTCCCATCTTGATTGACGATCTTGACTTCCAACGTCACCCAACCGCCACCCATGCGCCGCGCTTCCTTCTTCTCTTTGACGACCAGTTCGCTGTGCAGCGTGTCGCCGATGAACACCGGCAGGCTGAACTTCATTTCCAACCCGCGAAACGCGATGACCGTCCGCTCCATGAAGCCAAGCTGGTACGCCTGCCCGACCGCGTAGCTCAGGGTGAGCATCCCATGCGCGATACGCTGCCCGAACTGCGACTGTTTCATGTATTCGGCGTCGGTATGCATCGGGTTGTAATCGCCGGTCAGCCCGGCGAACGCCACCAAATCGGCTTCGGTGATGGTGCGCCCGCGCGTGACCATCGTCTGCCCGACCTCGATATCCTCGAAATACAGTCCGGTTGGTGCACCGTCTAAATAGCCCATCAATTTTTCCTTTGTGTGACGGCGAAAGAGCATACCCCTTCGCCATATAGCTCAACCAATTTGCGATGTAATGTCGAAAAGTGACGAATGTCACTACAGGCGACTGACTTTATGTGGAAGAATAGTAACTAACTTGATGATAGATACACGTCCCGATCACAGGGAAAATAGAAGTTCTTAACAAAATATCTTCTTTACCGCTCCATCCAGCCCCGGATGGAGCTTTCTTTTTGTCTATAACCACGAAAAGCGTGATCCGTTACGGCGCATCAAACACTGGCAGCGCGACCGTGAAGGTACTGCCCGCGCCGAGCGCGCTTTCGACCCAGATGTGCCCGCCCTGCAATTCGACCAACCGCCGTGTGATCGCCAAACCCAACCCCGTGCCGCCGTACTCACGCGCGGTCGAACCGTCCACCTGCCGGAAGCTGTCGAAGATGATCTTCTGGTCGGCGGGCGCGATGCCGATCCCGCTGTCCTTGACCATGATGGCGAAATAGTCGCCCTCCGCGCGTCCGTTGTTCGGGCGTGCCGCCTGAATATCGACGCGGATGCTGCCCTCATGCGTGAACTTGACCGCATTGTCCAGCAGGTTGGTGACGATCTGGCGGAGATACTGCGGCTCGGCAGCGACCGGACGCTCGTCCGGCGTCACGTTGATCTCGATCTTGAGCCGTTTGGCATCGGCGCGCGGCGCGATCTGTTCGAGCGTTTCGGCAAGCACCGATGAGAACAGGGTCGGACGCGGCGTATACTGCACTTCGCCCGCCTCGATCTTCGACAGGTCGAGCAGGTCGTTGATCAACGAGAGCAAATGCTTGCCGCTCCGGTTGACGCGCTCGATCCGGTCTTGCTGCTGCTCGTTGATCTCCCCGTACATCTCCGCCAGCAGCATATCGCTGTAGCCGATGATCGCGTTGAGCGGCGTGCGCAGTTCATGGCTGATCGTCGCAAGGAACATGCTCTTCAGGCGGTTCGCGTCGAGCGCTTCGGCGTAGAGCGAAGCATTGCTGACTGCCATCGCCACCTGCCCGCTAATCGTCATGATCGTTTCGCGTTCTTCATCGGTGAACTTGCGCTGCCGCGCGAACATATCCAGCCCGATGCTGCCGATCAGGCGGTCGCGCGCGATCAACGGCGCGAGCAGCACCGAGCGCGCGCCGACGGTTTCCAGAAAGTCGCGCGTGACATCATCCGCCAAATTCTGCGTATCGTCGAGCGCCAGCGCCGTCCCGTAATGCCGCAGCGCCTCCATCGTCATATTGCCGCTCAAAGGCAGGCGAATGCCGATCTGGTCGCGCGGCGGATACTCGGCGACAAGTGACGCATATGCCGGTTCATCTTCCGTGTGGAAGGCATCGTCCACCATGATGATCCCGCAGTGATCGACCTCGAACAATTCCGTCAGCATTCGGGCGGATGTGTTCAAAATTTCGCGCTTGTCTAGCGACGACGTGATCACACTGGCGATCATGTGCAGCGACGCGATGCGGCGGGCGCGCTGCTGGTAAATCTGCACGTTTGCTTCCGACTGCGCGTGCAGACGGGCATTTTCAATGGCGATCCCGGCTTGGCGCGCCAGCGCGAACACCCGGCTGGCTTCGCGCTGCGTGTAGGCGCGAGCAGGCGCTTTGCCGATCATGATGATGCCGATCACCCGATCTTGCACGACCATCGGCGCGATCAACCACGAGCGTCCCCGGCTTAACAGTTGGCTGCGATAACCCATCGCATCGTCGATGACGACGGGCTGCTGCGACGTGTAGGCTTGCAGCAGCGGACGATGATCGGCTAAATGCGCTTCCAAACCTTTGAAGAACAATTCCGGGTCATGGGTCGCGCAGACGATCAGCTTCTCGCCGGGCTGACCGGCAGGTTCGAGCAGAATGCTGGCGCTGTCGTAATCGATCACGCGCTGAATCTGGTCGAGGACGCGATCCAGCACCTCGTCATAATTGGCGGCGCTGGTCAACACCTGACCGATCTCCATCAGCGCGGCGGCGATCATCCGGCGATCCCGTTCCAATTCCGCGAGGTGCAGATTGTCATACATCAGCGCGAGGACGGCGGCAATGCCCATGAGAATCGTCAAATCGGTGTCGCTGTAGGTCTCCGCGAAGAAGCTCTGCACGCTGATCACGCCGACGATCTCGTTCTGGCGGCTGCGGATCGGCACGCCCATCCACGCGCTGGCAGGCTGCCCCGGTTCGCGCTCGTCGCTGCTTACGCCGAGCGCTTCCAACCGCGCACCTTCGGCGTCCAGATCGCGGAAGTAGAATTCTGTCCCGTGCAGGAAGACGGCACGGCTCAAGCCGCACATCGGGGTCGGCTCGTGATCGACGCGCATCCCGTTCTCGGCGACCAACGGATAATCCACCTGATCGCGCTCATTGTCATAGATGGCGACAAAAAACGAGGAGGTATCATAGAGCGCGGCGAGATGATCGTAGAGGGTATCCCACAATGCAGCATCGTCGAGCTTAAAGCTGATCACCCGGCTGAGATCCGTGATTCCGCCAAGCGCAGCTACCGCCCGGTTCGGGCGCGTTCGTCGAAGTTGGGGTGTCCGTCGTTTTGGATGCTTCATGACCTACTGCCTTCGTCAATGCTTCTTATTATGCCACAGCCTGTAATTTTGGCAGCAGTTCCGCAACTTAACCTGTGGCAGTACGTATATAGGTTTGTAAAGTCAAACACGCATGGTACTTGATGGGGGGAAATAACCCATGGTCAACAAAGAACGCTCTGAACAAATCTTCGGCGGTGCCTTCCTGATCGGGTTGGCTGTCCTGTTCATCACCGGTTACTGGTGGCCCGGCATTCTGTTCGTGATCGCCATCGCGATGATCGTTCGCTCGATTGCGGAAGGCAAATCGTGGAGTGATGAACGCGGCGCGCTCGTCCTGCTGGTGATCGGCATCATCTTCGCCCTGCCCGTGCTCGGCTTCTTGGGCGGCAACTGGCTGCCACTGCTGCTGATCGGCATTGGCGCGTATATGTTGTTCGGGCAGCAGCTTGGTCTGCGCGGCAGTGATCGCAAAGACGTTGTCCCGCCGCCGAGCGAAAAATCGAAGAACGATCTGCTGTAGGCAGCTAACCACGCCAGACGCCCGCCGATTACCCGACGGGCGTTTTTGATTCTAGACGCAGGGTGAACGCGGTTGCTATAGTAGGCGCGGTGACATTCGAAAACCTACTTTAGAGAAAGAGCGAGATGTGAAAATCTCGAAACTTCGCCAGTGGATGCGGCTCATGGTGATCGCGCTGGTGATCGCGTTGACTTCGTGCGATGGACTCGCCGTGCCGGATGGGACAGGCGGAGCCGCGCCGATCATCCAGATCGCCAACACGCCCGCCGACGCCGTGCGCGCCTTTTTGGACGGCTGGAACGTCCGCAATTACGAGGCGATGTATACCCAGTTGAGCAGCAATTCGCAGGGGTTGACCTCGTTTTCCGTCTTCCGCACAACCTATGAGGATGCCGACGCCGTCATCGGCACACAGAGTATCCGCTACGAGATCGGCGATACCCGTGAACAGGGTATCAGCGCGGTCGTCAGCTACGACGTGACGATCACCTCGTCGGTCTTTGGCGAGATCGCCGATCCGGGACGCATCATGCGCGTGGTCAAAGCGCCGAACAATCAGTGGCGCGTCGCGTGGACGCAGATGGACATCTTCGACGGCTATGCGCCGGGTACGCGGCTGACCGCCGGAGCGACCCGCCAGCCGCGCGGCAACATCTATGACCGGGGCGGGATCGCCTTCGTCGAGCAAGATTCGGAAGTCATCGGCTTAAATGTGGCGCTGGCGAGTATCTTTGACGAGAATGCCTGCCTCGATCTGCTGGCAAGCGTGCTGCGCAAGAACCGCGCCGAACTGCTCGCAGAGTTCGACGTCCATCGCGGCGACACGGCGCAGGTCTTCTACGTGGGCGACATGGACGCCGCCGCCTTTGCCAACGCCGAAGGTAGTTTGAACAATGCGTGCGGCATCATCACTGACATCCGCACGACGCGCCGCTATGCCGGGCACGGGATCGCCTCGCATGTGATCGGCTACATCGGGCAGATTTCGCCGGAGCAGCTTGAAGCCCTCGCAGATCGCGGTTACACTGCTGACAGTCTGCTCGGCTTGAGGGGCATCGAGGCGCTCTACGAGGAACAGCTCGCGGGTGAAGCCGAGCGCGTGCTGCAAGTCACCGAACCGGGCGGCTTGATCGTCCGCGAACTGGCAGGTGCCGCCGGTGCGCCGCCGCAGTCCGTTACGCTCACGCTGGACTACAATCTGCAATATACCGCCGCGCAAGCACTCTCCGACGCCTACAACACCGCCTATATCAACTGGGCGAATCCAGCGCACTCGCCGGGGGCAGGCGTCGTGGCAATCGACATCCATACGGGCGCGATTCTGGCGATGGCGAGCTACCCCACCTTCGATCCGGGCATGTTCAACCCGGACACGCCGATCATGCTCGTCGGGCAGGAGATCGGCGAACTGCAAACCGATCCACAGCGCCCCTTCACCAACCGCACCTATCAGGAGCAGTTTTCGCCGGGATCAACCTTCAAGATCATCACGCTGGCGGCGACCGCCGAGGAACGCCTGTTTGATCCGGGCGACATTTTCTACTGCGGCTTGGAGTGGAACGGGACGGAGTACGGCGATTCGCGCGGCGTGCGCTACGACTGGCGCAACTTCGAGCAGGAAGAAGCGCGCTTCGCTACGGGCGATGTCACCATGTCCGAGGCGCTGACGTCGTCGTGCAATCCGTTCTTTTACCAGATGGGCGCACGCTTGGCGCGCGAGGTTGGCGACAGCACGATTGCAACCTATGCACGACGTATGGGCTTAGGTCGCCCGACCGGGCTGACCTACGATCCGGTCATTCAGGAAGCGCCGGGTCAGCTCACGCTCGTCACCTCGACCGATCAGGCGATCTCGGCAGCAATTGGTCAGATCGACACGCAGGTGACGATCTTGCAGATGGCGCGCATGGTCGCGGCAGTGGCGAACGGCGGCACACTCTACACGCCCTATGTCGTGCAGCAGGTCGGCGAGGGTGAGAACATCACGTTTCAGGCAGAGCCGCAGGTCGCCGGAGAGATGGGCTTGAGTCAGCGCACACTCGACATTGTGCGCGAGGGCATGTGCAGCGTCACGCGGCATGATGTCGTCGGGCGCTCGACCGGGCAGCCGCTCGGCACGGCGTGGTTCGTGTTCGATAGAGCCGAGCCTGAAGGGACGGGCATCGCGCCGTATACCGTGTGCGGCAAAACCGGCACCGCGCAGACCGGGCGCATCGAGCCGCACGGGTGGTTCGTCGCCTTCGCTCCGGCAGATGATCCGCAGATCGCCGTCGTCGCGATGGTCGAACATGGGCGCGAAGGCTCGGAGACCGCCGCACCGATTGTCCGCCGCCTGCTCGACGCCTATTTCAACGTCGCGCCTGCGCCGTACCCATCGTGGTGGAGTGCGTTCGAGTATGTCACGCTGCCGATCCCCGAAGGCAGTACGGGCGGGTAAAGCGAGAAGTAGAAAGGTGAAAGTTAAAAGATGAAAGTGGGCAGCCGCTTCTCTACTTTCATCTTTCACCTTTTAACTTCTTTTGTATTGGAGTTTGTCTATGCTTGACACTGTTGTGCGCTGTGCCGCCTGTGACGGCTATGGCTGGATCGACGACGAGGAGACGCACGCCGAAATCGAGTGCAAGTGGTGCGGGGGAATCGGCTATGTCTACCGGGACGAGCGCGGCGTGAGTCGACGCATCCCCGAAAGCGACTACACCGCCCTCGCCGACACGCTCGAACGACTGGAGGTCGAGCGTTTGCGCGAGATCGGCTACACGGGCGCGCCCAAAAAACCGTGGGAGCAGGAAATACGAAAGAATAAGACTTAACGCGAAGGAGATCGAATCAACCCTCTCTTGCATTGAGTCGTGTCGTTTGGGTCGCTGCAAACAAAAACCCCGGTCGTATGACCGGGGTTTGGTTGAGCGGGCGAAGAGATTCGAACTCTCGACATCTTCCTTGGCAAGGAAGCATTCTACCACTGAATTACACCCGCAACTTGGTTATAGGTTAACATGAGCCCCCACGTTTGACAAGGGGGAATTTTCGGTTTTGTCTGAGATTCGCCTCGCGTCCACGTCCAAACCGCCACCTGCCCCGACACGACGACGTTAATCGTTTAATGCTTACAACTACACAAGCGTTTGTCTACTTAAAGGTTTAAGTTGAGCGAGAATTTATGCAACTTGCATAATTTTGCTTGACAGTCGTTTCGTCAAGCGATAACTTGAACTTAAATTTAAACGTTTAAGTTACTGTCTCCATGAACCTGTGTACTGCCCCATTTTGAGGAGACCGCTTATGCAAGATCGTTTGTGGGAAATCGTCGAACTGAACCCGCGCGCCGATGAACAGCTTCACTACGAAACGCTGTTCACCATCGGCAATGGCTATCTGGGGACTCGTGGCAGCTTTGAAGAAGGACTCCCCGGCGACAGTCCGGCGACTCTCGTGCATGGCATCTACGATCATGCGCCGGGGATGCTCGTCCCCGAACTCGTGAACGTCCCCAACTGGCTGCCAGTCTCGATTTTCATCGACGGCGCGCCGTTCAAAATGGTCACCAAAACCACCGACATCATGCGCCCGCCTGAAGGAATCGTACTGGGTTACCGCCGCGCGCTGAACATGCGGCGCGGCATCCTCACCCGCGAAGTGCTGTTCCGCGCGCCGTCCGGCAGCGTCGTCCGGCTGGAATTCGAACGCTTCGCCAGCCTGAGCGATATTCATATCCTCGCGCAGCGCATCCGCATCACGGCGGTCGATGGCAATCCGCATATCCGCGTCGAAAGCGCCATCGACGGCGATGTGACCAACATGGGCGTGCGCCACTTCCTCCCCGAAGTCAACGTCGATGATCGCGGCGACACGATTGGCGTGGAGGTCAAGACGCAGCAATCACGCTACATCGTCGGCGTCGGGTCGCGCTTGATCAGCCCGCATCGCATCCAGACGGGCAGCACGGGCAATCGTCCTTATACCGTCACTTCCTTCGACCTTGCTCAAGAAGACTGGGTGGTGCTGGATAAGTTCAGCAGCATCTACACCAGCCGTGACGCGCTCCAACCGCTGGATACGGCGCAGGCGAAAATCAGCGAAGCCGTTGCCGCCGGTTACGAGACACTGCGCGAACGGCACGAAGGCGAATGGGCGACCTACTGGGAGACCGCCGACATCCAGATCGACGGCGACGACGAGGCACAGCGCGCTTTGCGCTTCACCACCTACCATGTGCTGATCGCCGCGCCGCGCACGGACGAGCGCGTGAGCATCGGCGCGAAGACGCTGTCCGGCATGGGCTACAAGGGACACGTCTTCTGGGATACCGAATTGTTCTGCGTGCCGCCGCTGATCCTCGCACAGCCCAAACTGGCGCGCAATCTGTTGATGTACCGTTATCACAACCTGCCGGGCGCGCGCAACAAAGCCAGAGCCAACGGCTATGAGGGCGCGATGTTCCCGTGGGAAAGCACCGACACGGGCGAAGAGACCACGCCGCAGTGGTCAGACCCGCAGCCCGACGGATCGCGCATTCGCATCTGGACGGGCGAACGCGAACAGCACATCTCGACGGACATCACCTACGCCATCGACAAATACTGGCGCTGGACGGGCGACGACGAGTTCCTGATCAAATACGGCGCGGAGATGATCCTCGATACGGCGGTCTTCTGGGGCAGCCGCGTCGAACACAAGGACGGGCGCTACGAACTGTCGCAGCAGATCGGACCGGACGAGTATCACGAGAACATCGACAACAGCGTATTCGTCAACCGCATGGTGGTATGGCACTTGCGGACGGCGCTCTCCGTGCTTGCTTGGCTGATGGGCAGTGCGCCCGCCGACGCCGAACGGCTGATCGGCGCGCTCAACCTGACGCCGGAACGCCTCGCCAAGTGGAACGACATCATCGCCAAGATGTACATCCCGTTCGACCACGAACAGGGCATTCACGTCCAGTTCCCCGGCTTCTTCGACATGGAATACATCCCCGTGCCGCACTACGAGCCGCGCACGACGAGCGTACAGGCGATCTTGGGGCACGCGCGCAGCATTCAGACGCAGGTCATCAAGCAGGCGGATGTCGTCATGCTGATGGCGCTGCTCGGCGAAAACGTCGGCGCGCCGGATGGCTTGGATGTGCGCCAAGTCATGCTCAACAACTGGAACACCTACTACCCGCGCACCGATCACGGGTCGTCGCTCTCCCCTGCCATGCATGCATGGGTCGGCGCGCGGCTCGGCTTGACGGAAGTCGCGTATGACATGTTCGACCACGCCGTGCACATCGACCTGAACGACAACAAAGGCAACGTGCGCGATGGCATTCACGCGGCGGCGTGCGGCGGCGTGTGGCAAGCCGTGATCTTCGGCTTCTGCGGCTTGAGCATCGATGAAGCGGGCGACTTGCAAGTCGATCCGCACCTGCCGGAACACTGGCGTTCCGTCACTTTCAATGTGTACTACCGGGGTGAGCAGCGGACATTTACCGTCAAGAACCCCGCGTTAGTCTCCTCGGCGACGCGCTGAAGTTTCAGCCCGCTGAGGTTGTTTTGGCTGTAAGGCTCTGTAATGGAGGATATTGTCATGCGTAAATCGTTTTTGTTGGTGGCATTGGCAGCACTGCTGATGCTCGCGGGCGCGGTCAGCGCGCAGGATCAAGTTACTATCACGCTCATGGGACACGGCTCCAGCACTGCCGAAGAAGCGGCGCTGCGCGCCCAAGTCGACGCTTTCATGGCGGCGAACCCGAATATTGTCGTCGATCTTCAGATCGTGCCGGAATATGACACCGTGATCCGCACGGCGTTTGCCAGCGGCGATTACCCGGAAGTCTTCTATGTCGGTCAGGATGCGCTGGATGAATTCGCGCAAGCTGGCGTGCTGGCTCCGGCAGAAGATAACGTCGCCGATGTGGACGACATCTTCCCGTCGCTGGTTCAGACTTACACCTACGACGGCGTGTTCTACTGCCCGGCGAAGGACTTCTCGAACCTCGCGCTCGAATACAACGTGGATATGTTCGATGCGGCGGGCGTCGCCTACCCGACCAACGACTGGACGTGGGAAGACCTGCGCGCTGCTGCTCAGCAAATCACCGAAGCGACCGGCGTCCCCGGTCTCGTCGTGAACCCGGACATCGACCGCTGGTTCTCGTTCTACCTGCAAGCGGGCGGCACGCTGTATGACGAAGAAGGCAATTTCGTGTTCGCCAGCGAAGGCGCGAACTATGACGCCGCTGTCGAAGCCGTGACCTTCTTCCAAGAGCTGTTCGCCAACGGTTGGGCAGTGACCTCGCAGCAGACCGGCGCGGGCTGGTCGGGTGATGCGTTCGGTCAGGGCTTGGCGGCGATGACGATGGAAGGCAACTGGATCATCCAGTATCTGATCGACACGTTCCCGGAAGTCAACTGGGGCGCGGTGCAGCTCCCCGCCGGTATGGGTGGCACGGAAGCGACCCTGACGTTCAGCGAATGCTACGGCGTCGCGGCAGATAACGAACACCCCGAAGAATCGTGGGCGCTGGTCAACTTCCTGACGGGCGTCGAAGGCGCGGCAGCGCTGGCTGAAGGCGGCTTTGGTCCGATGCCGACCCGCCTGAGCAGCGGCGATCTGTGGCTCGAATCGCGCGGCGAACTCGGCACGGCGTTTGTCGAAGGCGCTGAATTCGCGGTCGCGCCGGTTCTGCCCCCCGGCTTCCAAGAATTCCGTGACACGCTGGGTGGCAACCTCCAGCAGGTCATCGAAGGCAGCATGACCGTCGAAGAAGCCATCGAAGATGCGCGCGACGTGGCGGACGAACTGATCGCGGATATGTAGGGCTAACCCTACCCTGTCCCAATCTAGTAGGGGCATGATATATCATGCCCCTACCCCCTTCCCTCACTTGATACGTAAAAGGTTCTAAATATACAGCTTTCAAGGATTGCATTATGGCTCAAGTAACGATGACTCGTACCACCCCTCAAACCGTCTCCACGTTTAGCGATAGACGGCGGCAAGAAGCGCTGACGGGTTGGGCGTTCATCGCGCCCGCCGTGATCATCCTCGTCGTCTTCCTCGTCATTCCCATGCTCGCGGCGCTCTACTTCAGCACTACGGACTGGGACGGGCTGACCCCCCTGACACGCGAAAATGCATACGAATTCATCGGACTCGAAAACTACGAGCGGCTGCTCACGCGCGAAGGTGTGCGTCAGGAGAGCTTCTTTACCTCGTTGAAAAATACCGTTTATTACGTACTCGGCGTCGTCCCCACGCAGACCTTTCTGGCGCTCGTTCTCGCGGTCATCGTCAACCAGAAATGGCTGAAAGGGCGCGGCTTCTTCCGAACCGCGTTTTACTTCCCGTCGATCACGTCGTCCGTCGTCATCTCGCTGATTTTTATGTTCTTATTCACGCGCAACGGGATCGTCAATGGGGCGTTGAATGCCATCTTTCCCAATTATCAGGACGTGACGTGGCTCAACGACGCCAACGGCTTGGTGCATAACTTCTTGGGCTTGTTCGGTATCACGCGGCAGTCCGTCGGCGATTGGGCGAGCACCGAAATCGCCAGCATCCGCATCTGGGACTGGATCAGCGGTCCAAGCGTGACCATGTTCATGATCATGATCCTCAACACATGGACGACCATCGGCACGATGATGGTGATTTACTTGGCGGCGCTGCAAAACATCCCCAGTCAGGTCTACGAAGCGGCGGCAGTCGATGGCGCGACCGGGCTGCAAGCCTTCCGCAAGATCACCGTGCCGCTGCTGCGTCCGACGACCTTTTTCGTCGTCACCATCGGCTTGATCGGCGCATTCCAAGTCTTCGACCAGATTTTCGTGATCTCCAACGGCGGTCCCGCCGATACCACGCTGACCATCGCCTATCTGGTGTATGCCAGCGGCTTCACCGACAGCCGCATGGGGCTGGCAGCGGCGACGGCGATCATCCTGTTCGTGATCATCTTCGTGTTCACGCTCATCCAGCGTCGTTTCGTCGGCGAACGCGGCGAAAGCTAAGGGGGAGAAAATGACAACAGCAGTCGCAGCGCCCGAAACACAGAGCGGCGCAGCGCCGGTACTCCGGCGTGCCGTTACCGCGATCAGCATCCTCATTTTGGTTTTCTTTGCCCTGACGCAGATTCTGCCATTCGTCTTCACGCTGGCGAACTCGTTCAAGTGCCTGCCAACGATCAACGCTTTCCCCGGCGCGCTCGTCCCGGTGCCGCCCTTCGA
>JACSRG010000119.1 GCA_014879865.1 Anaerolinea sp. | reverse complement strand
GGCACGGTCATGACGAACATGCACGTCACTTCGCGCCGTTCGCCGCCGAGCGCCAGCCCCGCGATCTCGTGGATGTTCTCGACCATGCCGGGGGGTAGATAGCGCGACGCCGTTTCCAGCGTTTGTTCGCGTTCGCGCTGCTCCGTCAGGTCATCGACCACGACGGCGACGCCTTCGGTCTCCTGTGCCGCGTTCTTGAGCGGGCTGATTTTCAGGTTGAGCTGGACATGTCCGCGTCCGGGGATTTGTGCCTGCGTTTCGAGCGCTGTGCTTTTGCCGGCGCGCACCGAATGCAAATGCACGTCGAAATCGCCGACCCCCGGCACGAGCGACTCGACGGTCTTGCCGAGCGCTTCATCCAGCGAGACGTGCAATATCTGCGCGGCGGCGCGGTTGAAGGTCATGACGCTGTCGGCAGCATCCGCCGTGATCACGCCGCTGGCGATGGAGGCGAAGACGTTCTCCATCAGTTCCTTCACGCGCGTGATTTCGATCAGCGTGGCTTGCACCTGCGCGAACAGGATCGCGTTTTCGATGGCGACAGCGGTCTGGTTGGCAAAGGCGATCAACAGGTTGGCTTCGCGCATGGTGAAGACCGCCTCTTTAAAGCGGTTGTCCACGTAGATTGCCCCGATGACCGTGTCTTTGTATTTGAGCGGCACGCACAAAATCGAGCGCAGCGTGAACTTGCCCGCCGACTCGCTCTGCTTGATGCGCGGATCGCTGGAGGCGTTGTCGGTCAGCAGCGGTTCGCCCGTGTTCATGACCTGATCGATCACCGTGCGGCTGATGTCCTGCCGCTGGTCATCTTCAGGCGCGCGCACGGTGCGAAACTCGATTTCGCCCGTCTCGCGGCTGCGCAGCAGGATAAAGCCGCGCCCCGCGCCCGTCAGGTTGATGATTTCGTCCATCGCCTGACCCAACACCTGATCCACGTCGAGCGACGAGTTGATCAGCGATGAGGTTTCGGTGAGCGCCCGCAGTTGTTCGAGTTCGGTCTGCTCGTCCAACAGCGTTTGTTCGAGTTTGCTCAACTGCCCGTCAATGGCGGTGGCTTCTTCGAGGACGTTGCCGGGGATTGTGACCTTACGCGCCTGCAAAATCGTCTGCTGGCGGCGCAAACTCGCGCTCAGTTCGGTGTTCATGGCGTGCAGTCCGCGCACATCTTCTACGCATTTCGGTTGTTCACCGCTGGGAATTGCCATTCCGTCTGCCTCAATTGCCTTCTCATGAAGTACGGGTATTATACACACGTCGGAACAATTCGTCCCGCCAATGCGTATACGTCTTAAGGCGGATTTTCGGAGTACCAAGCACCTATGACACGACTTGTATTCTATCTGCGCTATGCGGCGCGGAATTTGCGGCGCAACACGCGCTGGACGGCGTTCGCGGTCTTCAGCATCGCGGCAGGCGTGGCGACCGTCGTCGCGCTCCGCTCGCTCGGCTTGGCAATCGGCGATTCGCTGGTCGATAACGCCCGCGCCAGCAATCACGGCGACCTGACCGTCTCGTATGCGCCGCCCGCTAATGCCGCCTTCGCCTTTTTCGGCAGAGGCGGCGAAGAGATGCAAACCTTCAGCCCCGGCGAAGTCGAGGCGTACAGCGCATGGGCAGCCGAGCAGAACGCGCAGATCGCCTTTTACAGCCGCGCGTTCGGCTTGCAGGTGACGCCGGTCGATGCGGTCACAGTCGGGCGTCCGCAGTTGGTTAGCGCGCTGCTGATCGACCCGGTGACCTTCCCGCCAACGGGTGACATCAGCGCGACCGAACCGGCGGGCGTCCCGCTCAGCGACCTGTTCCCGACGACGACCAGCATCGTCATCAGCCAGAACCTCGCCGAACAGCAGGGCGTCGGCGTGGGCGATACCGTGCGCGTCAGCAACACCACGCAAGAGTACACCGTCACCGGGATCGTACCGACAGAGACAGAAGCCGGGACGCGTGACTTTTTCGCCGCCTTCTTCGGCTTCGCCTACCTACACATCAGCCAAGCCGAAACGCTTCAGCTTGATTCCGCGCCGAACGTCGCCAGCATGGTTTTTCCGGCGGGGAGCGACCCGGAGGCGATGGAAAACGCCTTCATCGACGCGATGCGCGCCGCGCGCCAACCGCTGTTCAACATCGACTTGATCAACGTCAGCGAGATCATGGCGCAAAACGAGACGATTGGGGATTACATCGGGCGCTTCATCGTGGTGATGGGTTTGGGCGCGCTGTTGATCGGCGGCGTGGGCATCATCAACACAATGCTCGTCATGGTCGGGCGGCGCACCAACGAGATCGCCGCGCTCAAGACCTTCGGCTTGAAGGGGCGGCAGGTGAGTTCGCTGTTTTTTGCCGAGGCATTCCTGCTCGGCTTGATGGGCAGCGTCGTCGGCTCGTTGATCGGCGTGCTGTTGAGCGGCGCGGTCAACCGCTACGGCGAAGCCTTTTTACAGCAGCGGCTCGTCTGGCGCTTTTACCCGGAAGCTATCATCTATGGTTTGGGACTCGGCATGGTGGTCACGCTCGTGTTCGGCATTCTGCCGATCCTCACGGCGAACCGCATCCGTCCAGCGATCATCCTGCGCCCGAACGAGACGCATGTCGCCGGGGTCGGCGTGCTGCACGCGCTGATCGCGCTGCTCGTCGTGGTGATCGTGATCGGCTTGGTGGCGGGGCAAATCCTCGGCGTCCCGCTGATCGGCGTGATCGGCGTGGCGCTCACCCTGCTGATCCTCGGCGTGCTGGTCGGGCTGCTGTGGGTGATCGTGTGGCTGGTCGGCAAGCTGCCCTCGTTCGGCAGCGTCGATCTGCGGCTGGCGCTGCGTAATTTGTCATCGCGGCGCATCCGCACGGCGACCACGCTGCTGGCGTTGAGCGCGGGCATGTTCGCGTTGAGCAGCATCACGTTTGTCGGCGTCGGCACGCGCGAGATTTTGCAGTTCCAGCTTACGCAGCAGTTCGGCGGCAATGTGCTCGTCTTTCCGCTCGTCAACCTGATCTCGTCCAGCATCGGGCAAACTGTCGTCCAGAACATCGCCGACCAATATCCCGGCACTTATAACACCCGCTTGGCACAGTTCACCGTCGAGATCGTCAGCATCGACGGACAGCCCGTCGAAGTCGCCATCCCCTTCAACGAGGACGCGCCGCGCGGGATGCAGCGCGCCTTCCGCTCCATGCCCGTGCAGATGCGTTCCAGCGACAA
>JACSRG010000265.1 GCA_014879865.1 Anaerolinea sp. | reverse complement strand
CGCGCGGCGGCGATCACCGCCTGACCGAGCGCCAACCCGCCGTCGTTCGGGGGGACAATGCGATGACTGTAGACGGTGAAATCGTCGGCACGGAGGCGGGGCAGTGCCTTGCCGAGCAGCGTGACATTCTGGAAGACGCCGCCGCTCAATGCGACTTCGCGGATGCCCGTTTGCGCGGCAAGCTGAACGCAGACGGCGTGGATCATCGCAGCCACGGCGTTGTGAAAGCGCGCCGCAATCCGCGCGGGCGAAACACCCGCTTGCCAATCGGCGACGACCGCGCGAATCACCGGGGCGCTGTCGATCTGTGCGCTGCTCAGGTCAAAGGTATACGTGCCGGTTTCGTCAGGATCGACTGCTGCTTCCAGCTCAATTGCAGCTTGACCCTCGTAATTTGCCGTTTCGCAGATGCCGATCAGAGCGGAGACCGCATCGAACAAGCGCCCCATGCTCGACGTGTACGGCGCGTTGACTCCCCGCTCGATCTGTGTCGCCGCGACGCGTCGTTCGACGGGAGAGAGCGCGGGCAGCGTCTCGTCCAGCGGAAGACCGGACGCCAGCAGGTAGCTCAACGCGATGCGCGCGGGTTTGCGGGTCGCCGCGTCGCCGCCGGGGAGACGCACCGGCTTGAGGAATGCCGCGCGCTCGAACTGCGCATAGTCACAGAGCAAGAACTCGCCACCCCAGATCGTGCCGTCCGTGCCGTAGCCCGTGCCGTCGAAACTCACGCCGATCACCCGGCGGTCGCCGCGATGCCCGTTTTCCGCCAGCGCCGCCGCGATATGCGCGTGATGGTGCTGCACCCCGAGCGCCGGAATCCCGGTGGCGGCAGATCGAGCGCGAGCGTAGCGGGTCGCGCGGTAGTCAGGGTGCAGATCGTAGGCGATGATTTCGGGTTGAATGCGAAATAAGCGCTCGAAATGCGCCACGCCGCTTTCAAACGATTGCAGCGTTTCGTAGTTGTCCAGATCGCCGATGTGATGACTCATGAAGGCATAATTGTCACGGGTGACGCAAAACGTGTTCTTCATCTCAGCGCCGACCCCCAGCACAAGTGGCAGCGTAAACGGCAGGCGAACAGGGTAGGGCGCGTAACCCCTTGACCGTCGAATTGGAAGCTCCGCGCCGTCAAACATGCGCATCACCGAGTCGTCGGTACGGATATGAATATCGCGGTTGTGCAGTAGAAACGCATCCGCCAGATCAGCAAGCTGCTTCAGCGCGGCAGTGTTGTCGGTGACAATCGGTTCTTCGGAATGGTTGCCGCTCGTCATGACCAGCGGCGGCAGCCCCGCGTCGAACAGGAGGACATGGAGCGGCGTGTAGGGCAGCATGACGCCGAGCGTGGTTTGACCGGGGGCGACTTCGGGCGCGATCACAGCGTCGTCGGGCTGGCGGTCGAGCAGCAGGATCGGGCTGGCGGGCGATATGAGCAAGCGCGCTTCGGCGTCGGATACAGAACAGTGCTGGCGGATCGAGTCAAGGTCGGGCAGCATGAGCGCGAACGGCTTGGCGATCCGCCCTTTGCGACGGCGCAGTTCGGCGACCGCAGCGGGATTCGTCGCGTCACAGGCGAGGTGAAAGCCACCAAGTCCCTTGATGGCGACGATCTTCCCCTGCCGCAGCAGATCGGCGGTTGCGCTGATGGCGGTAGCGTCCGTGATTGTCTCCCCGCCACTTTCAAGCCACACCTGAGGTCCACAGACCGGGCAGGCGACGGGCTGCGCGTGGAAGCGTCGATCTGCCGGATCGTGATACTCGGCGGCGCAGTCGGCGCACATCGGGAAATCGCTCATGGTTGTCAGCGGTCGGTCGTAGGGGATGTCGCGGATGATGGTAAAACGCGGTCCGCAGTGCGTGCAGTTGATGAACGGGTAGCGGTAGCGTCGATCCGCCGGATCGCGCAGTTCGCGCAGACAGTCCGCGCAAATGGCGATGTCGGCGGAGATCGGCTGAAAGGCGTCGGTAATCGCCGCGCTGCTCAGGATTTCAAAGGCGGTGAAGCCTTCCGGCGCGCGTTCGACCGTAGTCACCGCGTCGATGCGCGCCAGCGGGGGTGGGTTGGCGACCAGCGCCTCAAGAAACGCTCGTAACACGTCCGGCGCGGCTTCGGCATGAATATCGACCCCGGCGGACGTGTTGCGCACCCACCCCGTTAACCTGTAGTGCCCGGCAAGCTTATAGACAAACGGGCGAAAACCGACGCCCTGTACCACGCCGGTGATGTGAATCTCGACTGCTGTTACGGTCACAAGTCTGCTTTCCGACTGCCAGTCTATTCCAAAATGTGCTGGCAGGAATGGTGATGGTCATTATAATCGCCATGATGATCTTCGTCACCGAAGCATCGTCACAACGAGATCGAAGAGCGACACAATCGCGCACGGAGAGCAGCATACCATGCCCAAAATCACGTTTATCGGCGCTGGCAGCACGGTTTTCGCGAAAAACCTGCTCGGCGACATCCTGAGCTATCCAGAACTTGCCCAATCTGAAATCGCGCTGTTCGACATCGACGCCGACCGCCTCGGCACATCGGAAATCGTCGCGCACCGCGTGGCACAAACGCTCGGCGCACAGCCGACGATCAGCGCGACGACGGATCGCCGCGCGGCACTCGACGGAGCGGATTATGCGATTTGCATGATCCAAGTCGCCGGATACAAGCCGGGGACAGTGGTCGATTTTGAAGTTCCCAAGAAGTATGGTCTGCGCCAGACCATCGCCGATACGCTCGGCATTGGCGGCATCATGCGCGGTCTGCGGACGATCCCCGTGCTGCTGGATATGTGCGCCGACATGGAATCACTCTGCCCGGACGTGACCTTCTTGCAGTACGTCAACCCGATGGCGATGAATTGCTGGGCGATCAACCGCGCGACCAAGATCAAGACGGTTGGCTTATGCCACAGCGTGCAGCACACCGCGTGGGAACTTTCGCAGGACATTGGCGTCCCGGTCGAGGACATGAACTACATTGTCGCGGGTGTGAATCACTTCGCCTTCTATCTCAAGCTGGAGCGTGACGGTCAAGACCTGTACCCGGAAGTGCGCCGCGTGCTGGATGAGGGGCGTGTCCCGGCGACGAACCGCGTCCGCTACGAGATGTTCAAGCGCCTCGGCTACTTTGTCACCGAGAGCAGCGAACACTTCAGCGAGTATGTGCCGTACTTCATCAAGCGCGACCGTCCCGACCTGATCGAGACCTTCAACATCCCGCTGGACGAATACATCCGGCGCTGCGAAAACCAGATCGCCGGGTGGGAGGAACAGCGCCGCGCCATCGAAGGCGGTGCGCCGCTGGAAGTCGAGCGCAGCGTGGAATACGGCTCGACCATCATTCACAGCTTAGAAACGGGCAAGCCGAGCGTGATCTACGGCAACGTGGCGAACAACGGCTTGATCGACAACCTGCCGCAGGGCTGCTGCGTCGAAGTGCCGTGCGTAGTGGACAAGAACGGTGTCCAGCCCACGAAAATCGGGACGCTGCCGCCGCATCTCGCCGCGCTCATGCAGACACAGGTCAATGTGCAGGGACTCACAGTCGAAGCGGCGCTGACAGGCAAGCGCGAACACATCTACCACGCGGCGATGCTTGATCCGCACACGGCGGCGGAACTGTCGCTCGATCAAATCTGGTCGCTGGTGGACGATCTGATCGAAGCGCACGGCGGTTGGCTGCCCGAATATCACTAAGGCAGCGCCAGCCGTTCGGCACGGGTGCGGGCGAAATCGAACCGCTGGTTGTACTCAGCGGGATCAGGCAGTCGCTCCGGCAAACCGTACTGCTCCACCAGATAGGAAGCCGCCGCCACCGCATGAGGGGCGGCGGTTTCGATTCCGTGATCGAGTGTCGCCAGCAGCGCACCGCAAAAGGCATTTCCCGCGCCGACTGTGTCGATGACGGTGGTCGGCACGGCGGGCACGCGCACGCCATTGCCCGACCGGAAATCCCAGACTTCCGCGCCTGCCGATCCACGCCGCAGCGCCAGCACGCGACAGCCTGCGTCGCGAAAGCCGCGCAGCACGGTCACGTAATCGCCGCTGCCGATCATCCCCGCCGCCTCTGACCAGTTGGGCGAGAAGACCGTACACGCGCTGAGCAAGTTGCGCAGTTGGGTATCCGTAAGCGGTTGTTCCGGCGGTTTGAATGTTTCCAGCGAGACAGTCGCGCCGGCTGCCGTGAGCGTGTGCGCTTCGGTCAGCGCGGGGTTTTCGGGATGCAAGCCCCAATGGAAGTGACGGGCAGCCCGGTAATGGGGGGGCAAAAGCTCATGAGTGGAGGTGCCGAAGGTGATCGATTTGAGCGGCGGCGACTGCCATTCGTGGATGCGCCCGCCGTCGCCGTCGATGCGCTGCCATGCGCGCGGTGTCAACGCGGTGGAACGGCGCACGCCGTCGAGGTTGACGCGGGCAGCGTCCAGCGGTGCGAGGGCGCGCACGTCGAAATCTGCGCCCACTTCGGCGACCAACCCGACCGATGCGCCAGAGCCGCGCGCCGCCGCCATCCCCCAGACCGTCTGGGGACCGCCGCCGCCGAGGATGCCAAGATGGGTACTGCCATCGGGCAGGGCGATGTCGTCGATAACGATGCCGAAACTAATGAGGTCAATCACAATACCAACCGCTCCGCGCCGCGAACGAACAGGTCACAAGACCCTCTATTCTACTACGCGGAGGGTATTCAGCTATGAACTTGCTTCCGCCGCCAAACCGGTTTCGATGTACCCGGTCAACTGCACCGGGTTCACCATGCCGACATGAGTTGCATAGGCTTTGCCGTCGCGCCCGATGAACAGGCTGGTCGGGTAGCCGGAGATATTGAATGCCTGCTGCAATTCCCGGTTCACGTCGAGCACGACGGGGAAGTTCAGTGCGTTGGCTTGGATAAACGGCGCGATCTGCGCGGGCTGTTCGCCGTTGTTGATCGCCAGCACGACCAAGCCATCGGCGCTGTAGCGCTCGTAGGCGCGCTGGATCGAGGGCATTTCGGCGCGGCAGGGCGGACACCATGTCGCCCAGAAGTTGAGCATGATCACCTGCCCGTGATAGTCGCTCAGCTCGATGGTGCTGCCATCGAGAGCGGGCGCAGTGAACTGCGGCATGCCCGACTGACCGCCGCTGACATTGCTCGTCAGGGCGAAAATGATCAACCCGACGGCGGCAATCCCAATGCCGATGTAGAGGAAAATGGGCGGACGCGCCTGCTGCGTGTTTTTGACGCTGGCAGCAGGGTGCTTGCGGACTGCGCTCATGGATGACTCCTGACGACGGCTTTAGCCGAAATTGGACACTCGTAAAACTCAGGGTGAAAGCTGACACACGGTCAGCAGCGGCGGTTCAGCCCTCAGCCTCCACCCGGTGCAGGTGCGGGCGCGCTGCTCACTACAGTTTGCCCCTTAATCGCGATCCGTGATAGTTTACGTTGTGGATGTTTGCCGCCGCAGTTCGGACACGTCACCGCGTCCGCCTGACTCATCGACACACGCTTCTCGAAAGTCTGCCCGCAGCCGGGACAGTCGTATTCATACAGTGGCATCGACACTTCCTAAATAGCCTAACCGATTCGTCACTCACTCTACCGCCGCCGGGACGTTCTCGCTACGACGGATCACTTATGCGGAGACATAAGTGTGGCTGATGTCTCTGCTTGTGTTCGGCTGAGAGATTATCTTCGTAACAGGTTATTAAACTATTTTGTTTGGTAAGTGAATTCAGTTATACTGATGTTGACACATGTATTCTTCGGACAAAACAGATGCTTCCGACCAGTGACGCCGCCAGCCCCGATCTCCATCCCTCGACGACGGACGAATATTCGCTCGTCCCGCCTTCCAACCCGAATCTTGACCATGTTTTCATCTCCTATTCTCGCCGGGATAAAGTCTTCGTTGATCGGCTGATCGTCGATCTCGAAGCACGCGGCGTTCGTGTGTGGATCGACAACTTGGGCTTGAAACCGGGCACGCGCAACTGGGAGAAGGCGCTGCGCAACGCGATCCGCAACTGCTACGCGGCGCTGCTGATCGCGTCGCCTGAATCCGGGAAATCGGATTACGTGCAGGCGGAGCTCGCCATCGCCGAAATGTATGAGCGTCCGCTGTATCCGATCTGGGCGGGCGGCACACACTGGATCGAATGTGTGCCGATGGAGCTGGTCAAGACGCAGCACATTGACCTGCGCGGCGACAGCTACGAACAGAACCTAAACGCCGTCGTCACCCCGCTGCTGCAATTGCAGGGCAAAATCAACGTCGTCACCGAAACGGTCATCATGGAGGCGGTGAAGGTTGCAACGCGCAATCCATACAAGGGACTGCGCTCGTTCACCGGAGAGGACGCCAACGATTTTTTCGGGCGGGACGCGTTGATCAAAGACTTGCTGGAAGCGACTGCGGGCTTGGACGACACGCCCGACGAGCCGGAACGGATGCTGGCGGTGGTCGGTCCGAGCGGCAGCGGCAAGTCGAGCGTCGTGATGGCGGGCTTGCTCCCGCGATTGCAGGCGGGCGCGCTTCCCGGCAGCGCCAACTGGGTCTATCTGCCCACGCTTGTGCCGGGGCAGCAGCCCCTCGAAAACCTCGCCATCGCCTTGAGCCGTGAAATCAACTGGGACATCGAAAGCATTCTACGCAATCTCGAAGATCAGCGCGGCTTGCATCGCCTCGTCTCGGTGCTGGCGCGCGAACCGAATCAGCGGGCGGTGCTGTTCATTGACCAGTTCGAGGAATTGTTCACGCAGACGACCGACGAGGACGAGCGGCGGCGTTTCATCAGCCAGATCGTCACGGCGGCGACTGAACCGCGCGGCAGCTTGATCGTCGTGCTCACGCTCCGCGCCGATTTCTACGACCGCCCCATGCAGTACCCCGCGCTCGGTAAGCTGCTGGAACACCGCAGTCGATCCGTCCTGCCCATGTCCGTCGCCGATTTGCGTTCGGCAATCGAAAAGCCCGCCGCGCTCAAAGATGTCAACTTGCGCCTTGAGGAGGGCTTGGTCGGCGATTTGCTGTTCGAGGTACACGATCAGGCGGGAGCGCTGCCGCTGCTGCAGTTCACGCTCTCGCAGTTGTTCGATCAACGCGATGGGAATCTGCTCTCGCTGGAGGCATACCGCGAGATCGGCGGTGTGCGCGGGGCGCTTTCCAAGCACGCCGAGGCGACCTACGCGGGTTTGAAGTCCGACACCCATCGCGCGCTTGCCAAGACGCTGTTCATTCGCCTGATCGAACTGGGCGTCAACGAACAGGATACGACGCGCCGCCGCGCTCGCAAAAGCGAATTGATCCTGCCCGATCCCGATCAGACGGCGATGCTCGATCATGTGGCGGCGGTGTTCGTCACGGCGCGCCTGCTCGTGACCGATCAGATGGGCGGCGTGGAGACGATTGAGGTCAGCCACGAGGCATTGATCCGCGAGTGGGAGCGCTTGGGCAACTGGCTGCGCGAAGCTCGCGAAGATATTCGCCTGCAAATGAAAATCTCCACCGACGTAGCGGAATGGCTGCGACAGGGGAAGAACCCGGACTTGCTGTATCGCGGGCGCGTTCTGCGCGAGTCGCTTGAATGGTCAACAACCAACATCGCCAACAGCGACGAAACCGCCTTCCTTGAAGCGGGTGCGGCGTTGGAAGCGGAGCAGGCGGCGCTAGAAGAACAGCGTAAACGCGAACTGCTCGAAACAGTGCGCCGCGCCGAACAGTCGCAGCTTGAGGCGCAGCAGGCGACTGCCCGCGCCGAAGCGTCGCGTTTGGAAGCCGAACGCGCCGAAAAAGCCGCGCTCACGGCGACCGAGGAATCGACGCGATCTGCCCGCCGCGCGCGCCGTTTGCGCCAGTTTGCGCTGATCGTCGGGATGAGCGCGGGCATCATCGCGCTGCTCGCGGTGCTAAGCATCGTTACCGCCAATACACAGGTGCGCGAAGCCGGAGAAACACTTACACCCATCCCGATGACGCTCACGCCGGTCGGGATCACTCTGGCAGTTGGCAGCACGCAGATCGCGGCAGCAAATACGCAGGTCGCGGGCGTGCAACCGACGCTGGACGCGGGCAGCACGCAGATCGCAGCGGCAAACACACAGGTTGCCGGTTTTCAGCCGACGCTTGACCGTGCTGAGACGCAGATTGCCGGGGTCGAGCCGACGCTGGACGCGGGCAGTACGCAGATCGCGGCAGCAAACACACAGGTTGCCGGTTTTCAGCCGACGCTTGATCGTGCTGAGACGCAAATCGCCGGGGTCGCGCCGACTCTCGTAGCAAACGCCACGCAGCTCGCCGATGCGGAAATGCAGCGCGTGACCGCACAGGTCGAAATCGGGATCGCGCAAGCGCAGGCGTTGGTCGCGCAGAACACGCAGGCTGCCGTTTTCGGTCAGTTGACCCCGCTGGCGGCGACTGTCCAGTCGGCGTCAGATCAACTGCTGACGGCGACGGTGGCACGCGGCGAAGCCCTGTTCAGCGTGGCGACGGCGCAGGCACAGGCGACCGCTGCGCAAGAACTGGTCAGTATCAGCGCGGCGACCGCGCAAGCGGACATTCAGCGCGCCAACCGCGCCGCCGATGTCGCCGAAACGCAGGTCGCCGATGCGAATGCCACCTTGACGCCGATCCCCCTGACGCTGACGCCTATCGCGCGGACGCTGGCATACAGCGGTACGCAGATCGGGCAGGCGCAAGTCGATGTGACACGGGCGAATGCCGCTGCCGCACGCGCTGAACAGCAGGCGGAAATCGCGCAGCAGACTTTGACGCCGATTCCGCTGACGCTGACGCCGGTCGGGGCGACGCTGGCGTATGCCGGGACACAGATTCTACAGGCGCAAATCGACGTGACACGGGCGAACGCCGCCGCCGCGCGCGCCGAGCAGCAGGCGGAGATCGCACAGCAAACCTTGACGCCGATCCCGCTGACGCTGACACCGGTCGGCGCGACACTTGCTTACGCCGGAACGCAAGTCAGCGCGGCGCAGATGGACTTAACGCGGGCGAATGAATCGGCGCGGGTGGCGCAAACCGCAGTCTCCAATGCGAATGCGACACTCGTCCCGATCCCGCGCACCCTGACGCCCATCGCCCTTACACTGGCGCTGGCGAACACGCTGGTCGCCGGGGTGCGCCCGACGGTCGATGCCGCGCAGACACAGGTCGCCGGCGTTGTGCCGACGGTCAACGCTGCCGAGACACAGGTCGCCGGGGTTGCGCCCACGCTCAATGCGGCAGATACACAGGTGGCAGGCGTCCAACCGACGCTTACGGGTGTCGCGCAGGAAGTTATCCGGCAGAGCGGCATCGCCGACTCGCTGCGGCTGGCGGTGCAGGGCGAACAGCTCGTGCAGGCGGGCAACCCTGATCTGGCGATGGCGATGATCCTCGAAGCCTATAAGCTCAACACGGGACTGCCGCAAACCCAGCGCATCCTCAACAGCGTGCGCCCGGTGACGGTGCGCTTTAACTTCGCCGACCTGTCAATCAGCAGCCGCCGAACGCTGACGCCGCAAAATCACCCGCTGCTGGCGTTCAGCCCGGACGAACGCACGATAGCCGTCCCGGTCGAAGAGATCGTGCAGATCTGGGAACTGTCGCCGCGCCGCCTGCTGCATGAACTGCCCGTCGATGGCAATGTCACCGTCATGGAGTTCAGCCCGGACGGACGCTACCTGATCATCGGCACGAATTCAAACGGGTTGATCATGTACGAGGCGGGCAGTGGTTTCGAGAAGTGGCGTTCCGGGCGGGGGAACGTGACCGATTTCGCCCTCAGCCCCGATCCGACGCAGCCGGTGATCATCATCGGTTTCGCCAATAACCGCGCGATCATCGCCAATTACGACGAACGGCAGGTGTTGTATACGCTCAACGAGCATGATGCGCCGATTGCCGCCGTCGCCTTCAACGCGAACGGCACACAAGCCTATGCCTTCGACTTTGACGACACGACGCCGCGCATCTCCATCGTCGATTTCGTGACGCGCCTGACGCGCACCGAATTCCCGGACACGTATCGCGGGCTGAGTCCCGATGGTTTCTATGGCGTGACCGGGGGCGATGGTACAGACTTCCTCACACTGTGGAATCCGATCAATCTTGTGCGGCAGCGCCAGTTCGCGCTGCACACGGCGCGTTCCGATTATGTCGAGGAGATCGTCTTCAGCCCGGATCGCCGCCGCGTGCTGGTACACGTCGAGTCGCGCGACTACACCGACCCGGCGCGCAATCTGTTCGTCGTGACCGGGCGCTCGATTGAAGTGTGGAACATCGTGGATGGCAGTCGTCTGCTGGTGCTGCCCGATCCCGCCGATGACCCGACGATATGGGACGTGCATTCGCTGGCGATGAGCGACGATGGGCGCTATGCGCTCACCGGGATGCAGCTCGGCGCGGTGCATTACGCGTCGCTGTGGGATTTGACGACGGGTCAGGAAATGCGCCGCCTGACCGGTTACAACGCGGCGGTGACGAGCGCCGCCTTGAGCGCGAACGCAAGCTACGCCTATACAACGTCCGGCGCTGTCGCCCGCGTGTGGGATATCGGCGACGCGCAGACCAGCAGCGTACGCACCATGCCCACCGGGGCAACGGAGATCGGCGGGATCGCATTGAACGCCGCTGGTGATGGCGTGTATATCGCCTACAACGGCACGAATCTGGGAACGTGGAGCCTTGCGACCGGTCAGCAAGATAATGAGCGGCGCACCCTGACCGGCGCACAGCGCTTCGTTGCCTTCGATCCCTTCCAGCCCTACGCGGCAGTAGCGACGGGCGATGGACTCGTGATCTGGGACTTGACCCAAGCCAGCGTGAGGCGGGATCGCATCGACGCAGTGTCGGGCAGTGCCGTCACCGCGCTGACCTACAGCCGCGAGGGGCATTACCTGTTCATCGCCGAAGGACGGCGTGTCTTGCAGTGGGATGCCTTCGGCGGTGAATCCGTGCGCAGCTACAACCTTCGGGGAAGCGCACATACGCTGCAAACCGACAATCAATCGCAGTTCCTGCTGGCAGCGGCGGCTGGCACCGTGCAGGTGATTGATTTGATCTCCGGGGAAGCGGTCTTCTCGCAAACGGATTTCGCCAGCGCTGTGCTCGACGCCGATCTCAGCCCGAATGCCGATTTCGTTGTGGCGGCGTTTGCCGAACCCGCCAACACGGTGATGATCTGGAATGCGCGGACAGGCGCGCTCAACTACACGCTGTTGGGGCACACCGGGAGCGTGACGAGCGCCGCCTTCAGCGCTGACAGCCGCTATATCCTTACCGGTTCGGCAGATGAGACGCTGCGGGTGTGGGATGTGCGCACCGGGGAATTGGTGGCGACGTTCATCGGCAGCACCGGGGCGATTCGCACGGCGTTCTTCACGTCGGACGGCGGGACGATCATTTCGCTGTCCGAAAATGACCGCGCCGGGGTAGCGTTCTGGCGTTTTGAAAGCGTACAGGATACGGTCGATTGGGTATACGCTAATCGCTACGTCCCTGCCTTAACGTGCGACCAGCGCTTGCAGTACAACGTGCGTCCGCTGTGCGTCGATGGAGTCGCGCCTTCGCCGACGCCGTCGAATACGCCGATTGCGACCGTGACGAATACGCCGACCAACACGCCGCGACCCACGCCGACGATCACCCCCACGCCCCTGCCGACGGGACGAGTCATCTCCGACACGAACGCCAATCTGCGTTCCGGCGCGGGATCAGGTTTCCGGGTGGTCGGCTCGGTTGCGCCGGGTACGACGGTGACGATCCTCGAAACGCAGGAGTCCATCGGGTGGCTGCGCATTCGTACACCGGACGGCACGACCGGCTGGATTCTGGCGAACCTTGTTCAGCGGCGCTAACCGGCGGCGCTGCGCGGTGAAGGCGCAGCAGGGAAGACGACCGCTACGGTTGTTCCCTGCTGCACACCGGGGCTGGTAATCGTCACCGTGCCACCGTAAGCATCGACAATCGTTTTGACCAGCGACAGCCCCAAGCCCGTGCCGGGAACATCCCGCGTGCGGGCTTTGTCGGCGCGGAAGAAGCGTTCAAATACGCGCGGCAGGTTGGCAGGTGATATGCCTGATCCCGTGTCGTGAATCACGCTGCGCACGCCGTTCACTTCGGGCTGGATCGTCCATGTGATGCATCCGCCCGACGGCGTGTACTTGATCGCGTTGTCAAGTAGGTTGCGGAAGACGATTTGCAGGTGATTGAGACTTCCGCGAATCGGAATGATGGTGTCGGGCGCGACCAGTTCCAGTGTGACGCCGCGCTCGGCTGCGTGTGGGCGCTGCTGATAGTTCAGCGTTTCGGCAAGGCGCACGAGGTCGATTTCGTCCTGCCCTAACTCGGCGCGTCCTGCCTCGAAGCGTGAGAGTAGGGTCAGGTCTTCGACCAGACTGCCAAGCCGCTTGATCTCGTCGTCGATTTCGGCGATGTACTGTCTGCTGGTCGCCGCGTCGAGCGACTCGTCGTAGCGCAGTGCTTCCGAGCGCAGTCGGATGGTGGTCAGCGGTGTGCGCAGTTCATGCGATGTATTGCTGGCGAAGGCGCGCTGTTCTTCGAGCATCCCCTGCACCTGCGCCGCCATTTCGTTGAACGCCGTCCCTACCGCGCCGATTTCGTCGCTGCCAAGATCGCTCACGCGGTAGGCTAGATCGCCGTGTGACAACCGGATCGCCGAGTCGCGCAGGCGGTAGAGCGGACGGATAATCGACCGGGCGACCCACAGCGCGGCGATCAGCGTCACGCTGAGGACTCCCGCGAAAATCAGCAGCAGCGTCAGCCAGCGCCGCCAGATCAACGCCTGTAGATTTTCGAGCGGCACGCTGACCTGCACGATCAGGAGAGAACTGCCTTCGCGACCGCCACTCCAAAGCGGGGATGCGGTAAACAGCGCCCGCCGACCTTGATCGTCGATGCGTTCCACCACAACGACTTCATCGCGGATCGCTGTTTCCATTTCCGGCGAGTCGCGAAAGCCGCCGCGCGGCGGCGAATTCTCACGCTCATTCAGCCCGTAGAGACGGATTGTCCCGTTGAGGTATGCTTCGTATTCGGCGATCAGGGCATTGATGGCGTCCGAATCGACCGCTTGTGGGTTGTCCATCGGGATGAGTGTCAGCAGCCCCTGCCGGATTAATTCGACTTCGTTGAGCAGCCGCTGCTCGTAGTCCGCCCGCGCTGCCAACGCATTCTGACTTCCGGCAACCAGCGTCAGCGCGAGGAAACCGATCAGCAGCAGCCCGACGTTGGCGATCAGCAGGCGCGTGCGAATGCTCAAGCTGCCGAAACGGGGGATCACACGCCGCATCAAGGAGTTCACAGTCAACTCCCCGGCGCGAGGCGATAGCCGACGCCGCGCACGGTCTGAATATACTGCGGGTCGCCGGGATCGTCTTCCAGCTTCTCGCGCAGCCAGCGAATATGCACGTCAAGCGTACGCATATCGCCGAGCCAATCTGTTCCCCACACCTTATCGAAGATTTCGGCGCGCGTCACCACATCCCCGGCGTGCGCGACCAGCAAACTGAGTAATTCAAATTCCTTGTAGCGGAGATCGAGCTTCTGACCGTGCTTGTACACGCGGCGCTGCGCCATGTCGAGGCGTATGCCGCCGACCGCTTGATCATCCGACATGCCAACGCGGTCGAATTCAACGCGGCGCAGCGTCGCCTTCACACGGGCAATCAGTTCGCGCGTGCTGAACGGCTTGGTGAGGTAATCATCTGCGCCGAGTTCCAAGCCGAGCACACGGTCAATCTCCTCGTTCAAGGCGGTCAGCATGAGGATCGGCACAAGGCTCGACTCGCGGATCGCCTTGCACACCTCCCAACCATCCATTTCGGGCAGCATGATATCGAGGATGACGAGGTCGGGCTTCTGGTTCAAGACGAGTTCCAGCCCGGCTTTGCCGCTGCCGGCAATGCTCGTCTCGTAGCCAGCGGTGCGGAGCGCGCGGGCGACAGGTTCGGAGATCAAGCGATCATCTTCAACGATCACAATCTGGGGCATGGCGTCAATCACTTTGCGTAGAGATCGCCGCAATCATGGCGATGTATGCACAGTATCGCACTACTACCGCCGCGTAATCAATCGTCCGGCGGTGCGATTTAAGGTTATTTGAGGTTATTTGAGGCTGGCATAACCACAGGTGCGACGAACTCGGCTAGAGTGATGAGCGTGTTCGCACAACGCAAGGAGTTGAATCGATGGCAGCAACCGGATTACTGCCCAAGCGAGCGGCTGCGCAAGAAGGCGCAGTGAGCAAACGCAAGATCAACAAAACGAAACTCAACGTCTATCTTGACCTGCTGCTGACCGGCATTTTCGTGGTCGAGATAGAGGAGCATTTCACCGGTCTGCCCCTGCACGAGGTACTGGGATTGTTGTTCGCGGTCGCATTCCTGCTGCACATCGTCCTGCACTGGGATTGGGTGGTTAGCGTGACGCGCACGTTCTTCAAGCAGCTTCTGCACGAGTCGCGGCTCAACTATGTCCTCAACGTCGCGCTGTTCGTGGATATGGCGTTCGTGACGGTGAGCGGCATTCTGATTTCGCGCACGCTGGGGTTGAATGTGGCGCTGGCGGAGGATTTCCGGCGTACGCTGCAAACCCTGCATATGGTCGGCTCGGAACTCGTGCTGATCATCGTCGCGCTGCATGTCGCACTGCATTGGAAGTGGATTCGCGCCAACGCCGGCAAGTATCTGTTCGGATGGCTGCCCAAGCAGTCACGCTGACGCCAGTCGGAGGACATCAACATGACACACCAAGCGAAGAAACAACGCAGACACCTGATCGGCTTTCTCATGCTCGTCGCGCTCGTCGTCACTGGCGGGGCGATCCTGTGGACGCAGGGCGATTTGACCAGCCCCCTGCAAAGCACCACGCTCCTGCTCAACCTATCGTCGAGCGATGCAGGTTTCTCGATGGTGGGCGAGGAGGGAACGCGACCCGAACCGCCGGACACGACTGTCAGCGAGGTCACCGTCGCAGCGCCAGCCGCCGCCGGAAGCATAACTCTGGATGAGTTCACCGCCGCGCTTGCCGCCGAAGGTGTGGATGTGGAAGCCATCAGCGCGCAGATGAGCGCCGGCGGACGCGGTCTCGAAAACCTGCTGGCGGTGGTCAACAGCGGGCGCACGACGGTTGCCGAACTCGCTGCCCGCTTCAAGGGCGACATCGTCACCGACACCGGCGACTCTGGGGAAAGTGTGAGTGCAGAAATGTCCGACGGTGGCAGCACCGGTCTGCTCGACATCCGCTGGGATGAATTCGGCAGTGTCGCCTATGACCTGTGGTTCTTGCTCGCCGTGACCGCCGCCGTCATCGTGTTTGCCCGCCCGGTCGGTTGGCTGGTGAAGCGCGTCAAGCGCACACCCGCCTGAGTCTACCCGGTTTTGAATTCACCATCACAGATCAGAAAAAGGAGAATCAGTCCATGAATACGTCCAAGCGCAGCAAGCAGATCAAAGCTCTCGGAGCATCCGTTCTCGTCGTCGCGTCCGCTGTCGGTGGTGTGAATGCCCTCAGCAGCAGCGTGCCCGTGAGCGACACGCCCGACACCCCGGTGGGGCAGGAAATCCCCGGTCGTCCGGGTCGCCCCGGTGGTGGTGCGCGCCACAATCATCTGGAAGGCATGGACACCAATCCGCCCGAAGTTGAACTTGCCCCGGCGGAGTCAGAAGTCGAGCCGACGCAGTCCACCACGCTCGTCGAAGGCGCGGACTACTACGATGGTACGTACTACGGCGACGCCGTGCGCGCCGGTCGGTGGGGCACGATGCAGGTGGTCGCCGTGATCGAAAACGGCGAACTGGTCGATGTGTTGATCGCCAGCTATCCGAACAGCACCTACGAATCGGACATCATCACCCGCAACGCGCTGCCCACGCTGATCAGTGAGGCGATTGAAGCGCAAGACGCGGATGTCGATTTTGTCTCGCGGGCGACCGACAGCAGCCGCGCCTTCGTCGCGTCGCTCGAGTCGGCGCTGCTCGATGCCGCCATCGGTCTTGATCTATGAAGCAGACTCGCTGGTTGATGGGAATGCCCATCACCGTTGAGATCGTGGACGCCCCGGCTTCAGCCGGGGTGTTCGACGATGTGTATGCCTACTTCAACTACGTCGATCAGACGTTTAGCCCGTTCAAGGAAACAAGCGAAGTCTCGCGCATCAACCGGGGTGAACTTGCGCTCGAAGATGCCTGCCGTGATATGCACACCATCCTCGAACTGGCGGAGCAGACCAAAGATCAGACGGATGGCTACTTCGACGTGTGGCATAACGGAGTCTTCAACCCGTCCGGCATCGTCAAAGGGTGGGCGATAGATGAGGCGGCATCGCTGCTGTACATGAAGGGTTTCCGCAATTTCTACGTCGATGCGGGCGGCGACGTTCAGGTCTACGGCAGGAACGCGCAAGGCGAATTGTGGACGGTCGGTATTTGCAGCCCGTTCGATTTGAGCAAGATCGTCAAGCGCGTGCGGCTGGACGAACGCGGGATCGCCACATCGGGCAGCTACATGCGCGGTGCGCACATCTACAACCCACGCAACGGCAGTGACGCACTGGAAGAGATCGTCAGCATCTCGGTGATCGGCCCTGACGTATTGGAGGCCGATCGCTTCGCGA
>JACSRG010000812.1 GCA_014879865.1 Anaerolinea sp. | reverse complement strand
GAATTATTGGTCACGGTCAGCATGATCGCCGGGATGTTCTCCCGCCCGACCTGCTGGATCGTCGCTTCGAGCGCTTCGACATCCATGTTGCCCTTGAACGGGTGGATCAAACGCGGCTGCCGCCCTTCGGCGATCACCATGTCACGCGCTTCCGCACCCGTGTGTTCGACATGCGCCCGCGTCGTGTCGAAGTGCGTGTTGTTCGGGATGACGTCGCCGGGTTTGGCAATCGTCGTGAACAGGATGTTCTCGGCAGCGCGTCCCTGATGCGTCGGGATGACATGCTTGAACCCGGTGATGTCGCGCACGGCGGCTTCAAAGCGGTAGAACGACGACGCGCCCGCGTAGCTTTCGTCGCTGGCGATCATCCCCGCCCATTGGCGCGACGACATCGCCCCCGTGCCGCTGTCCGTCAGCAGGTCGATCAGCACATCGTCGGCGCGCAGCAAAAACGGGTTGTAGCCCGCCGCCCGCAGCGCCGCTTCGCGCTGTTCGCGCGTCGTGAAATGAACCGGCTCGACCGACCGAATCCGAAACGGCTCGATGATGGTTTTAGGTTGAAAATCTTTCATAAGTGTCCTTACGTCATGGTAACGAGCAGCTTGCCCTGCTCGACGCTGATCCCCGTCGTCACGTTGATGCGCTGGACAATGCCATCACGCGGCGCTTTGAGTTCATTCTGCATCTTCATCGACTCAAGGATGAGCAGCGTTTGCCCCTTCTTGACTTCCAGCCCTTCTTGCACCGGGATGGCGACGATCAGACCGGGCATCGGCGACTTGATCGAAATTTCGCCGCTTTCGGCGTGCAGACCGCCGCCGCGCGACGCCAAGAGCTGCGCCCGCTCGTCGAGCACGCGCCCGGTGTACATGCGCCCCTGAATCAACACCTCGTACTGCCCTTCGCGGTCGTCAATCACGACCTCGTAGGATTTGTTGTCCATCAGCACGGAGAACAGCGACTCATCCAGCGGCAGGAAATCGACGGTGCGCGGCTTGCCATTGACCAGCAGCGTCCCATCGTTGCGGATTTCGATCTCGAACTTCGTGTCGTTGATGATTGTGACGTATTTCATCGATGCACCCGCTCCCAACGACTCAACCATTTCCAGTTGCTTGTATCACGTTCGTTCTGCGTGACCACCTGCGTGGCAAGCTGGCGGTTGCGATGCGCGAACAGCGTCGCCGCCAGCGCCGCCGTTTCCAGTTCCGCCTCGCTCGGCGCTTGCTCGTAGGTCGTCATGCTAAAGCGTTCCTCGACAAACTTGTTGTCGAAGCGCCCCGCCATGAAGCTGAAGCTGCTGAGCAAATTCTGGTGGAACGGGATGTTATGCTTCAAGCCCATGATCGTGAATTCTTCCAGCGCGCGGCGCATTCGCAGCATCGCCTCGGCGCGATCATCGCCCCAGCAGATCAGCTTGGCGATCATGCTGTCGTAATACGGCGTGATCGTGTAGCCGCTGTATACCCCGCTGTCCACGCGGACGCCGGGTCCCGTCGGCACGAGCAGCGTCGAGATCGTCCCGACCGACGGCATGAAGTTGCTGTACGGGTCTTCCGCGTTGATACGGCACTCGATTGCCCAGCCTTTTGGCTCCAGCACGCTCTCGGTCAAGCCCATACGCCGACCGCGCGCGATGCGAATCTGCTCCTTGACCAGATCGACGCCCGTCACCAGTTCGGTCACGGGATGCTCAACCTGCAAGCGCGTGTTCATCTCCAAGAAGTAGAAATTCTTGTCCTTGTCCACGAGACATTCAATCGTCCCGGCATTGACGTAACCACACGCCTGCGCCGCACGGATCGCCATCTCGCCCATGCGCCGCCGCAGGTCATCGTCCACAAACGGACTCGGCGCTTCTTCAACCAGCTTTTGATGCCGCCGCTGGATCGAGCATTCGCGTTCGCCGAGGTGCACCGTATTGCCGTGCATATCCGCGAGAATCTGGAATTCGATGTGCCGCGCGCTCTCGATCAGCTTTTCGAGATACACGCGCCCATCGCCAAAGGCGCTTTCAGCTTCGCGCCGCGCAATCGCCAGCGCGCCGGGCAGCTCTTCGGCGCTGTAGACCGCGCGCATCCCCTTGCCGCCGCCGCCTGCCGCCGCCTTGACCATCACCGGGAAGCCGATCTGCTGCGCCGCCGCGAAGATTTCGTCATCGCGCAGCCCCGGCTCCGTCCCCGGCACGACCGGCACGCCCGCCTTCTTGACCGTCTCGCGCGCCATCTGCTTATCGCCCATCAGGTAGATCGCGTTCGGCGGTGGTCCGATGAAGATCAGCCCCTCGTCGGCGCACGCTTGAGCGAAGTCTTCCCGCTCGGAGAGGAAACCGTAGCCGGGGTGGATCGCGTCCGCGCCGGTCTTTCGCGCCGCCGCGAAGATGTTCTCCATCTTGAGGTAGCTCTCACGCGGGGCAGGCGCGCCAATATGCACGGCTTCGTCGGCATAGCGCACATGCAAGCTCGTGCGGTCGGCATCGGAGTAGACCGCCACCGTCGCAATGCCGAGGTCACGGCAGGCACGGATCACGCGCACGGCGATCTCGCCGCGATTGGCGATCAGGATTTTCTTGATCTTGGACTGTGGTATTTCCATCGACATCAGGTTTTCCCTTTTACAGCGGGATATTGCCGTGTTTCTTCGGCGGGTTGCTGTCGCGCTTATTGCCGAGCACCGCCAAGCCGTTGATCAGGCGGGCGCGGGTTTCGCGCGGTTCGATCACGTCGTCAACGTAGCCGCGTTCCGCCGCGATGTACGGATTCGCCAGCTTCTCGCGGTAGTCGTTTGCCAACTGCGTCTTGAGCGCCGCCGGGTCTTCGGCGTCCTTCAGGTCGCGCCGGTAGATGATCTCGACCGCGCCTTCGGGTCCCATCACCGCGATTTCCGCGCTGGGCCACGCAAGGTTGAGATCACCGCGAATGTGCTTGCTGCTCATGACGCAGTACGCGCCGCCGTAGGCTTTGCGTGTGGTCACGGTGAGCTTGGGCACGGTCGCCTCGCAGTAGGCATACAGCAGCTTCGCGCCGGAATTGATGATCCCGTTGTGTTCCTGCGCCGTCCCCGGCATGTACCCCGGCACATCCACGAAAGTGATGATCGGGATGTTGAAGCAGTCGCAGAAGCGGATGAAGCGCGCCGCCTTGTTGCTGGCGTTGATGTCGAGCACGCCCGCCAGCACCATCGGCTGGTTGGCGAT
>JACSRG010000298.1 GCA_014879865.1 Anaerolinea sp. | reverse complement strand
TGTAGGGACGGGGCAATTCTGCCTCGGTGGAGAAGACGTAGCACGTGGCATCCTGACGCTCGGCGGTCCGGGATCGGGCAAGACGCAGGGGATTATCCTGCCGGCGATTGCTGACCGCATGCTGTCTGGACACTCGCTCGTGGTGGCTGATCCGCAGGGTGAAATCACCACGCATATTCTCAGGTACGCTGCCGTCACGCGCCACCTGGTCGTGGTACATGATCCGACCAGCGCCGCCGGGCCGCGCTACAACCTCGCGCAGGGGATCGACAACGTGTCCGATGCGCGAGCCATTGCCGACGTATTGGTTCCCTCAGCACAAGGTGACAACCGCTTCTGGACGGACAGCGCCGCCGCGCTGCTCGCCGCCTGCCTGATTCGCTTCGACAACCTTGGCGCGATCTATAACGCCATGAACGACGTGAAAGCGCTGGCGAAGGCGCTCAAATCCAAGAAAGACGATGCGGCGCTGCTGGCAAACAGCTTCATCGCATCGGTCGGATCGGATGGCAAGGTCGCATCGAACGTGATTGCGACGTTGGCGACCGCGCTGACCGGGTGGGCGTCCATCGACGTGCGTGCCAACACCTCGGCTTCCGACTTCGATGCCGAACTGGTCGTTGAGCAGCCCACCGTCGTCGTACTGACCTGTCCGGGCAGGATGCGCGCTGTTTACGCCTCCTATCTCGGCGCGACGCTGCGCAAGCTCATGCTCGACCTCGATACCATCGGCGAACGCAACAAAGGTCCGCTACCCGTCCCGGTCGGCGTGATCCTTGATGAGTTCCCGACGTTGGGCAAGCTCGACAGCCTGGTCGCGGATGTGAACCTCGTCCGCAAACGTCGCATCTCAATCCTGATTGGCGCACAGACCAAGGGACAGTTCGAGATGCTGTACGGACGTGAAGGCACACAGGCGCTGTTCACCGGGTTGGCGACACAGGTGATCTACGGCGGCTGCGATGCGGATACAGCGGAGTTCTACAGCAAGGCAAGCGGCACAGCGACCACCGATGCCAATCAGGATGACCCGAACAGTCACCTCCGGCAGCGTCCGCTGCTGACCGTCGATGAAGTCATCACGCCGCAGGTGGGCAATTGTACGATATTCGCACGTTATGTCGAAACGGGCTTTGCGACGCAGGTAATCCTGAACGCACGGCTGACCCGCTTCTACGAGCGCGACGACTGGAAACGGCGCTTGAACGGAGCGAAGGGGAGTGAACCGCTGCTGCTGGAGCGCGGCATCGATTTCGACGACTTTGAACCTGAAGCTGCCGAAGTCCCCACTGCTGATGGGATCGCTGGAGGTGCATCGACCATTGAGATCGCAGCACGAGCGAAGCTGGCGGAAGTGAAAGCAAAGACCGAACAGCAGGCGGGCGGCAAAGTGAAAATGGTCACGGTTGAAGAACTGCGCGCCAGGCGCAAGGCAGCAAAGCTGGAGATGACACCATGACGATGACGAAAAACTCGACCGTGCAGGAAATAGGACGGCGGACACGATTGAAGAACCGCGATGTGCAGTTGATGCTGGAGACGCTGGTCGAAGTGTGGACGGAGGAACTGGTCAACGGGGGGCGGGTCGAGATGGAACATTTCATCGTCATTGATGTGCAGACGATTGAACGCACTGCCAATCGTTTGCTGTCGAAACGCCGTTTTCGTCAGATCACGGTGCGCACCAGCAAAGCGCTGCGTGACCGGCTGAACGAGCAAACTTAGCCGTCGCTCAACCGTATCCAGTACACGCCGCCCTGATCCGCTTCCGAGCGAAGTTGAAAGCGATCCGGGTAATCCGCGATGAACTTGAGCAGGCTTTTGTACTTCTTCCCCGGCGCACCTAACCGCTTCGGCTTGAGGTGATAGAAGCGTTCATAGAGATGCTGCAAAACCCGGCTGAAGTTGACCCAAGGTTCAGTCTGAGCCTGAATGAAATCGTGTGCCGCTTGCAACACGTCATCGGTGCTATATTCGCGTATCGCTTGGGTGGCAATCTCACGCTTGCGCTGCGTGGCACGCGAATGCGTGTGCTTAGGCTTGGATTTGGGCTTTTCCTCAACCAGCAGTTCGTTTTTGGCACCGTACTCCCGAATGATTCGCGCCCGCAGGGCTTCCTGCTGTTCCGCTGAGAGAAAAAACGCGGTGGTGGTGTATTCCCAATCGCGGGCACGGATCAAGTCGCGTTCGAGTTTGGCTGCACATTCAGCGCACAGACCGAGATCGTTCAAGGGAAGCGGCAGATCGCACCCAACACACTCCCAGCTATTCTGCTCATCATCCCGGCGTTTGCGGGGTGTCTTCATAGGCTATCCCTCGGCATTCATGATTTTAATCATAGCAAGGTTCCACTTCACCCGGAAGCGATGTCACGAAACAACAGCCCGGTGGAGTGCCGGGCTGCCGTCACTAGAAGTCCAATTCAGGGGAAGCTACTTCAGGTGAACGTAACTCGTCGCCGTGATCCGGCGAAAACGAATCATCAGTTATTGACGTACCTTCGCCCGCCATCCGTGCCTCCCGCTCCGCATTCGGATTATGCAGATGCCAATCGTCCGCCTCGCGCACGATGGTGTGATTACCGTTCATGTAATCGACGATGCCACGATAGTCCATCTCCTCCCACTCGCCAGACAAGCCTTCGAGCTTTGCCACCTCCTCCGCGAGTTCCGGTCCGTCGATCAGCCCCGGTACCAGATACGAGCGAAACTCGGTCTCGAACTTGCGCGCATCCTCCTCGTTGGCGAAGTGCGCCATCTCCAGCGTGCGCGCCTCCGTCGGGTACACGCTGTCATCCATCCCATTCGCTTCAATGAAGTCATCGAAGTCGGGCGGGAGCTGCGGGAACTCGGTCACGAACAGCGCCGTCCCCAGCGGCTCACCCTCTGGCGTCTCGACTGGGCGATGGTGCATCTGCCAGTAGTGCGGGTCAGACTCCGGTTCGACGCGATCGCGCTGCTGCGCGACCAGCTCGTCCCAACTGCCCGGTTCGAGCGCATCTGCATCAGGCACGCGAACGCCGGGCATCTCCGCCGTCTCATCGTTGGTGATATCGCGGATCGGTTCACCCACCTGTGCCTCTTCCAAGCCCGTCAGTTCCGCCTGGCGCGCCGTCGTGAACCGGTCGGGCGGACCGTCGGTAAACAACCGCCCGTCGGCCCGATCCGCGTTCAGTTCCCCGTTTGCCACCGCGATCCCTTC
>JACSRG010000711.1 GCA_014879865.1 Anaerolinea sp. | reverse complement strand
GGCAACCTTGTCGCCGATCCGCTGCTGGACAGCAGCGGATCGCCGATCAACGGCAGCCCCACCGTGAACGCGGGGAACAACGCGCGCGTCCCCGGCGGTGTGACGACCGACATCACCGGGACGAACGACCGCATCCAGCAGACAACTGTCGATATGGGCGCGTATGAAACGGTATTCTACTCGCCATCTGTCTATATGCAGGTGGGGGGTGTCGGCGCGGGCGAGGGCAACCAGACGGGATTTCGCTTGAACCGTTCGGCGACGACGAGCGCCCCGCTGACGGTCAACTTCACGGTGACCGGCAGCGCGAGCCTGACCGCCAGCGATTACGAGATTGTCGATGAATTCAACACTTTGCTGACCAGCAGCGTCACGATCCCGGCGAATGAGGGGGACGTTGATGTCACGATTCGCATCCTCGATGACATCATGGCGGAACCCGAAGAAACGCTGACCCTGACTCTCACGGCGGGCAGCGGATATACCGTCGGTTTCCCGGACTCCATCTCGAATACCATTGTGCAGAATGATCTCGTCGTCACCAACGGGAACGACAGCGGCGAAGGCTCGCTGCGGCAGGCAGTCGCCAACGTGCAAGCGGTGGGCGGCGACACGATCACCTTCAGCGGCGTGACAACGGTCAACCTGACGAGCGGCGAACTTGCGATGGAGAACACCAGCCGGGTGACCATCGAGGGCGGGGCGGGCGTTGCCGTGCAGCGTGTGAGCGGCAGCCCGGATTTTCGCATCTTCAACGTGGGGCTGGGTGATGTTACCTTCAATCACCTGACTATCACAGGCGGCAGTACAAGCGGCAGCGGCGGCGGCATCTACGCCTTTGCCGGTGCACTGACGCTGAATAACAGCACGGTCAGCGGCAACGCCGCATCGTCTGCCAGCGGCGGCGGCATCTTCACCTCCTCCAGCGTGACGCTCAACAACAGCACCATCAGCGGGAATACGGCGTCCGTCGTCGGCGGCGGCGTTGTCGCCCAGCGCCTGACGCTCAACAACAGCACAGTCAGCGGCAATTCGGCAAATAGCGAGGGCGGCGGTGTCTATATATCAGTTATGCTGACGCTCAACAACAGCATCATCGCCAACAGCATAAGCGGCGGCGATTGCCGTAACATAGTAACCTTGACCGCACGCTACAGCGTGATTGAGGACGGCACATGCGGGGTCAGCGGCACGCCCGCGTCGCCCGATGCGAACGGCAATTTCACGGGCGATCCTGACCTCAACCCGGTGACGCTCATCCCCAACCCGGGCAGCCCGGTCATCGACCGGGGCAACCCGGCGGGAGTCGGCGCACCGCCCGCGTGCTTGGCGACGGACAAGAATGGCACGGCGCGTCCGATTGACGGCGACGGCGACGGCACGGCGCGCTGCGACATCGGCGCGTTTGAAGTCACGTATACGCCGCCGACGATCACGCTCACGGGTGGCGCGGCGATCAACGAGGGGCAAACGACGACGTTCACGCTCACGCGCAGCTATGCGACCGGCGCACCACTGACCGTCAACCTGACGCTGACGCCCAATGGCGGCTTAAGCAGCGGCGATTACACACTGCGTGACCCCGCGAACGCAAACATCACGGTGAGCGCGGTCATCCCGGCGAATCAAACCAGTGTGATCCTCACCTTCACGGCGATCAATGACGGGAACAGCGCCGAACCTGCCGAGTCGCTCGGTATGGCGGTGGCAGCGGGCACGGGCTACGCGGTCGGCGCGCCGAGCACTCAAACGGCGACGATCAACGCGAATGGCTTGCTCGTCACCAACACGAACAACAGCGGCGAAGGGTCGCTGCGGCAGGCGGTCGCCAATGCCAATACGTTCCCCTCCGACGACACGATCCCGTTCGGTGTGAGCGGGACGATCACCTTGAACAATCCGAGTTTGAGCGTTGACAACGCGGTGACGGCGGGCAGACTGACGATTGACGGCAGCGGGCAAAGCGTCATCATCGCGGGTACGATTGCCCACAACATCATCGTTAACAGCGGTGGTGATCTGACGGTGAATAACCTCACTATCGCAGGCATTGGCGGCGGAATTTTAAACTCTGGCAACGCGCTGACCATCAACAATGTCACCTTCAGCAATAACACCTCACCCACTCTCGGCGGCGCTATCGCCAACGAAACTGGCACGGTGGCGATCACCAACAGCCGTTTCAATGATAATTATGGACCTCTAGGCGGAGCCATCTCCAACGACAGCGGCATGGTGACGATCACCAACAGCAGCTTTAGTGGGAACAGAACCGCCACCAGTGGCGGTGCGATCCGGAGCGGTGGCGGCACGGTGACGATCAGCAACAGCACTTTTAGCGAAAACAGCACATCGGACACGGGTGTCACCATCGGCAATTCAGGGGATATGTCGATCTATAACAGCACCCTCAACGGTGGATACGGAGGGAACAGCAGCGCCAGCATCGACAACAGCGGCACGCTCAGGCTCTATAACAGCATCGTCGCCAACACGATTGCGACTGCCAATTGCACGAATTCCGGCAGCATCGACGTGCGTTACAGCCTGATCGAGGATGGCTCGTGCGGCGTGAGCGGCACGCCCGCGTCGCCGGACGCGAACGGTAATTTCACGGGCGATCCCGATATTAACGGAACGACGCTCATCCCTAACCCCGGCAGCCCGGTGATCGACCGGGGCAACCCGGCGACGGTCGGCGGCGGCGGTTCGACGTGCTTGGCAACCGACAAGAACGGCACGGCGCGTCCCCTCGACGGGGACGGCGACACGGTTGCCCGCTGTGACATGGGCGCGTTTGAAGCGCCCGCCGCTGCGGTCGTCACAGTATCGGCGTTGGATGGCGGCGCGGACGAAACCAGCGGTGATAATGGCTTGCTGCGCTTCAGCCGCGTGGGGAATACCAGCGGCGCACTGATCGTCAATTTCACACCCAGCGGCGATGCGATCAACGGGAGCGATTACTACCTGAGCTACGACGGCGTGAACGCGCTGCCGGGTAACGCCGTGACGATTTCGGCAGGACAAACCAGCGTCGATGTGTGGGTTACGCCGATCGACGACTTGCCCGCCGAAGCGGCGGAGTCGCTGACGGTGACGCTGGCAAGCGGGGCGTACAGCATCGGCGTGCCGAACAGCGCGAGTGTCTCCATCGCGCAGAACGACTACTACGTCAACACGACGAATGACGGCGGCACGGGAT
>JACSRG010000578.1 GCA_014879865.1 Anaerolinea sp. | reverse complement strand
GATCACGGGCACGGCAATTTCATGTTCGTGATGGGCGGCGGTGCGCGCGGTGGACAGGTCTTCACACAGGGCTTTTCGCTGGCGCGGGAAAACCTCGACGATGGCGATGTCCGCATCACCACCGATTACCGCGACGTGCTGGCAGAGATCGTCAGCACCCGCCTGTTGAATCCCGCGCTCGATCAGGTCTTCCCGGATCACGTCGTGAGTCCGTTGGGCTTGGTTACAGGGCGGTAGAAAGATAGGACTGAGGACTGAGAAACGAAGTAAGTGCAGTACCGAACGAGGTTTTGCGACCCCTTCAATGGGTCGCGTCTTGAACTAGCTTGGGGTTTAAACCCCAAGCGGCGCACAAGGAGATTTCCACCATGAAACACTTACGCGCACTCGCGCTGATTCTGTTCCTGCTCACGCTTGCCCTCCCCGCGTTCGCGCAGGACGGCGACGCCGAGCGGGCGATTGAATACGTCTCGAAACTGCCGGAATTCTCGTCGTGGCTGTCTGGCTACCCGAACTGGTTCGGCAATGCGTCCGACGACGAAGGCGACGGCGTCTGGTACGTCGAGTTCTACGCCGAAGACTGGGCGGAATGGCTCGGCTACGCCAACCTCGTCCTCGAAACGGGTGAAATCCTCGACAGTTTCATCCCGCTGCCGCTGACGCCGGAGGAGTTCCAGCGCGGACAGGCGCGCATCGTCCCGCTGATCTTGGACGACCCCGCTGTCGCCGCCATGCTGCTTGACCCGATCCTCTGGGATATGTGGATCGAGTTCAACCGTTGGGATCGCGTCTGGGAAGTGTATTTCTCGCGCGGCAGTCAGTCGATTCTCGTCGTCTCCACGCTCAACGAGGAAGAGAATTACTTCAACATCGACGACATCCGCGACCCGAATGCGCTCGAAGAAGAAGAACTGCGCGAGCAGCTCCGCGACGAGGCGATCAACCTTGCCTACGGCGCGGTCAACAGCGAGTTGGACGGCTACGACGATTGGACGACCTACACCGAAAATGTGCGTCCCGGCGTTTGGACGGTATCATTTGTGGCGGGCGGCGTGGAATTGTTCTCCGCCGTCATCGATGTTGAGGCTGATGAAGTGCTAGAGACCTTCTCTCCATGAATATACCTTTTCGTACCGGCGTGAATATGCGCGAATTCGCGTACTATGGCACGCCAGCCGTCCCTTATACCAGTGTGGCGCTGCAATCCGCCCAGTTGAACGAACTGCGCGGCATGGGCGTGCAGCTCGTCCGCATTTTCGGCGCGTGCCGCCGCTACAATGCGACACTCAACGCGCTGCGCCTGCAATCCGCGCTCGACCTGATTCACGCTGCCGGAATGCAGGCGATCATCGCGATCAACGACTCGTTCAATTCCGAGTACACCGTGCCGGGGGAACAACCCTATCACGGCGGGACTGCCGGACATCTGCACAAGGATTACTGGCTGTACCGCTGGTATCGACTGTACTACCAGCCGTATGTGCGGACGGTGGTCGGCGCGCTGGCAAATCACCCCGCCGCACTGATCTGGGAACTCGGCAACGAATTCGGCATCCATCCACAGCCGCCGACGCCCTCCGACGAGCGCGCTTTCTACAATTTCGCCGTCGAAGCCAGCGCCTTGATCAAGCAGCTTGCGCCGCTCTCGCTGGTCAGCACCGGGCTGGTCAACAGCAACCATGTGACCCTGCCGCGCACGCGGGCAATTATCGCGCGCCGCATGTACGCGCTCGACACGATTGACGTGGTATCGCTTCACTTCTATCAGGATGACAGCGAACACCTCACCGGCGGGTTGGACGTGCAGATCGCCAAAGATTTGGGCAAGCCGTTCTACGTCGGCGAGATGGGCGCGGACATCGGCATCGGGGATCGCGCGCCGTATTACAGCAAGACCATCGACGATTGGCGCAAGCATGGCGCGTTTACCGTCATGCCATGGGCGTTCGATACCTCGCCGAAAGATGTCGGCGTCAGTGACCGCAAAGCGTTCGCGCGCATTCACGGCGATTACGGCGGCATCAAGGCGGCGCTGAGTCGCAATGCCACCGCCGCGCCGCGCATCCGACCGTTACCGCCGGGGGGCAAGCGCTACCGCGTCGTCCTCGGACCATTGAGCGTGCGTGCCGAGCCATCGACCAGCGCCCGCCGCCTGAATCTGCTGGCGCAGGGCGAAGAGATCGTCGTCGAAACAGCCGCAACCGGGCGCGTCGAGTTTCAGGGCTACGTCTGGCGTAAGCACTACGGCAAAGCGGCGTGGTCAGCCGAGAAGCGCACCACCGACGGCACGGTCTACTTGCAGGAAGTGACGTAGGCAAGCCTGTTTGGATTATAATGAATCAGACAGTTAAGCTGAGGTACAGCGGTGGTCACGATTACGTTGGATTTAGATAAGGAACTGGAAAGCGAAGCGCGGTCACGCGGACTGCTTTCCAGTGAACGAATCGCGGAATTGATTGCCAGCGAACTCCGTCAGCAAAAGCGGCAGGAAGCAGCGGCGCGGCTAACGGCGGCAATGGATGTCATGGCTGCACACATGCGCGAGAAATACGGCGATCTCAGCGATGACGAAGCCCAAGCCATGATCGATGCGTGGATTGCCGAAGCCGATGAACCGGATGAGCTGGCAGGTGGTTGAGCTTAAAGCATGAAGCGCGTCGTCCTCGATACAAACATTTTCATCTCGGCGACATTCTGGAAAGGTAAGCCCCGCCAAGTAGTCGATGTCTTCGCAGCACGGCGGGCTTTGCTGCTGCTCTCGGAAGACATCCTCGGCGAACTTGAACGGAAGCTCACCCACAAGAAATTCGCGAATGAACTAACTGAATCGGGGTTAACTATCGCTGCGATGATGTCCGATCTTCGCACCCTCGCGGAAATTGTCACGCCCGCCTCTGTTCCGACCGAGGAAATTCGTGATCCCAAAGACCGGATCATTCTTGCGTGCGCAGTTGGTGGTGACGCGGATTACATTGTAAGCGGCGATCACGACCTTACCGTGCTGAAGGCTTATGGGAATATCGTAATCCTCACCCCGGCGCAGTTCTTGACCACAATGGGCACTTCCGATCACGGATAATCGCCTACAATAGTGGCATTACGGCATTGACGCAAAGGAGTCCCGACCGTGAAACGACTAGTCCCGCTGCTGGGTGTCCTACTTGTGCTGACCGGCGTGCTGACCGCTGCCGCGCAGCAAGCGG
>JACSRG010000360.1 GCA_014879865.1 Anaerolinea sp. | reverse complement strand
TTATGTTTACACCGCGTCCCAACCGCGTGACCTTCTGTCCCCTCGTCACTCATCACTCATTACTGCATGTCTCAGTCCTCAGTCCTTCTCTTCACCATCACCCGCCACGCCAGCTAAACCCCATGCTCGTCTCCGGCGTGGTGAGCTGATAGCGCCGCCCGTTCTGCAAGTCGATGAAGACGAGCGACCCCATGCGCTCGACGACGTTCTCGTAGCCCGCGACGAAGCGTCCATTCGGCGACAGGCGCGGCGCGCTCAGCGGCGGCAGCGCGAGGATCGGCGTCTGGCGGGCGTTGGCGAGGTCGAAATCCATCACGCTCAGTTGATCGCCTTCCGCCGTGATCGCGCGGATCACGTTCGGCAGCACTTCGAGCGCCGAGCGCACGCTGACCGTCTCGCTGAACGGAATCCACTGCGCCGGGACTGTCCCGACCGCCAGCGGATCGAACACGTAGAAGCCTTCCGGCACGGCGGAGGGCGCAGACGCGTCGGCGTAGGTGAAGGCGCGCCCATCTGCCAGCCAGCGCGACCGTGCCGCGCGCGTATCGGCGGGATCATCGGGGCGCGGCGCTTCGATCAGGACATCGGCTTCGAGGTCAAACACGCCCGTCCACACCTGTTCACCCTGATAGATGTCGATCAACAGCTCCGTCCCATCCGGCGACCACTGCGGGCGGCGGTAGACGACGCTGCCGAGGTTCGAGATGATGAGCGACGGCTCTTCGCTCCGGTTGATCGGGACGGTGAAAATCCCGCGTTCCTCGTCGGCAAAGGCGATCTGCTGCCCGTCCGGGCTGTAGCTGAGCGTCGTCGGCGCAAAGCTGCTGATGTCCGTCAGGTAGTAGGGCGCGGCGCGGCTGAACGGTTGAATCCACAATTCGCCCGTCACCACATAGGCGACGCTCCCATCCGGCGAAATCGCGTACTCGCCCACATCGTCGAGTGACCCGGTGAACTGTCCCGGCGGCGCGCCGTTGGCGGGCATCCGCCAGACTTGCAGCGTCCCGTTGAAGTCCGGCGCGAGGAAGTAGGCATCTTCGGAGAGGACGAGCGCGGTCACGGTGGCAGCAGGGGCGGTCGGCGCTGCTGGCGGCGCTTCGGTTGCTGCCGGGAGCGTTGGCAGCGCGACTTCCGGCGCGGGCAGATCGGTCGGGAGGGCGGCGGGCGTCGGATTGCTCAGACTGCCCCAGCTAAACGCGACCGCGCCCTCGATGGGCAGCGGGAAGCCGAGTCCGGTGGTCGGGTCGTAGAGCGCGATCACGCCGCCCTGAAACGCCACCAGCAGCGATCCATCCGGCGTCCAGCGCAAGCCGGGGAGCGCGACCGGAATCTGACCGACCGTCTCGACCTGCGTCGCGCCGCGCTGCAAACGCATCAACATGCCGAAACCTTCCGGCATATCGGTGTTCGGGTCACGGGCGAAGAACTGAAGCGCGTCTTCGCGGTTGAGAATCGGCAGGCGGTACTGCACCGTGTTGTCGAGCAGCACGCTCTGCGCGTTGGCGGCGTCGAGATTCATCACGCGCAGGCTGCCCTCCGGCGGCGCGAAGACCAGTTCCGCATCGCTGACCCACGCCGTGCCCATGCTGGCGGTGATGATGCTCGTCAGCGCGAGGCTGCTCCCGTCGCGGCGATAAATCCACCACACGTTCTGATCGGCTTGCGCGGCGAGGAAGCGTCCCCCCGGCGACCAACTGAGCGCCAGCATCGGGCTTTCGGTCAGATCGACGAAATTGCCACCGCCCTGAAAATACACCCGCGCGCCGTCGAGCGTGGTGTAGGCGAGCGCATCCCCGGCGGGAGCCCATGCGATAGTATCGCCCGCGCCGCGAAAATACGGGAAGCCCGCGCTCGTGCCTTCAAGCTGAATCGGATCGCCCATCGGGATCGTCGCCGTCGGGATGAGCGTAACATACAAGCCCTGCTCGGTGCGGTAGGCAAGGCGTTCGCCGCGCGCGTCGATGCCGAAGTCGATGACATACGCCCCCGGCGGCGTGACCGTCTGCACGCCTGCCGCGCCGACGCCGTAGCGATCAATCCGCCCGTCGTTGAGCAGCACGTACAGGTCAGTTGGCAGATTCAGCGCGTCCTGCGCCCATACACGCGTACTCAGCGCAAACAAGGCAAGCAGTAGGATCAACCGGCGGAGCATAGGCAACCTCGTGTCAAGTAGTTGAAAGTTAAAAGTAGAAAGTTAAAAGTCAAACGATGGGCAGTTACTTTCTACTTGTAACTTTTAACTCGTCACTTCTTTTCTACTTTTCAGTATAGCGCGAACTCTCACATGGCACTGATTCGCGGGCGCGAAATGTGTGCTAGAATTATTTCAAACCGCGTGAACAGGTGAGGTGGAAGCGATGATTCAGGGAATTCTCAATCAGGTGATGCTGACGTGGCGGCTGCTGTTCGATAATCGTGTGCCCGCGTGGAAGAAAGCGGTCGCGCTTGCGCCGCTGATCTATGTGCTGTCGCCGTTCGACTTCATCCCCGATTTTATGCTCGGCTTTGGTCAGTTGGACGACATCGGGATTATTCTGGCGGGGATGCGCCTGTTCGAGTCGCTCGTGCCGGAAGACATCGTGCGGGAACATCGCACGGCGATCAACGAGCGGCGCACGACGGTCAGCGCGCCGACGAGCAACGGCAACAGCCGCTACGAGCGGGAACAAATGCGCTAGAACAAGGCAGTAGAAAGTTAAAAGTGAAAAGTTGAAAGTACGGTTGGCTTCGAATGCAGCCCGTACTTCACTTTCTACTTTTGACTTTCTACTTTTAACTCGCTTCTACTGCAACCTGAGCCGCTGCGCCTGCACTTCTTCGAGCGCGTCAATCGTGTCTTGCAGCCCGGTGACTTCATCCTGAATTTCGAGCCGCAGCCGCCGCGCGCTGGCGCTGTCCACTTCTTTCGCCCCGAGGTTTGACATCTGCGCGTAGATCGTCCCCAGTGACGCCAGCGTGTTATCCAACTGAATCTCGGCGCGCTTCATGCCATTCTCGGTCGAACGCAAGTTTTCCAACTGCAATTCGAGCGCTCTCACCTGTGCTTCGAGATCGCGCTTCACGTCGGGATCGGTCTCCTGCCCGGCGCGGTCGCGTGCTTTGCGGAGCTGTTCCGGCACCATGCGCCGATCTCGCTCGACCAGCTCGTTGCCGTCGAAGGCGTCGATGTGCAGCGCCAGATCGTACATATGCCCGATCCAGTCGTTGA
>JACSRG010000809.1 GCA_014879865.1 Anaerolinea sp. | reverse complement strand
TCGAGGCATGGCTGTATGCCTGTGCCGAACTCGCCGTGCTGGAAGTGCGCGACGACGCATGGCGCTTCGGGCATGATAAACTGCGCGAGGCGCTGCTTGCCGGGATGACGTTGGATGAGCAGCGGATGTGGAGTCGGGCTGTCGCGTCGGCGCTCGAAACCACTTACGGACGCGATCCGCTGCACGCCGGACAAATCGCGGACTTGTGGTTCGTGGTCGGCGAGGCTGCCCGCTCTCTCGACTACGCGTTGATCGCCGTGCGCCACATGATCGACATCAGCGCGCAGTATGACCGCGCCGCCGAACTGATTATGCGGGCGCTGGCGGCGCAGCCTGAGCTGGCGCTCCGTGCGCATCTGCTCGGCTTGTTGAGCGAGACGAAAGAAAAGCGGATGCAGTTGGACGCCGCTTATGTCGACTCTGAAGTGGCGCTGACGCTGGCGCGGGAAGCGAATGACCCGGCGCTGATCGCCGATACGCTCATTGGTCTGGGCAACGTGTTCTTTGCGCAGAGCCGCTATGATGATGCGCGGGGCAAATATGCCGAAGCAGAAACCCTCATCGCGCAGCTAAACGACGAACGGCGCGAAGCGAATGTCGTGATGCGCTTGGGGAGTGTCCTGCGGATGCAGGGGCAGTTTGCCGATGCCCGCGCGCACTTCCAGCGGAGTCTGGCACTGTACGAGGCACAGGGCGCGGAGCAGTGGATCGGCATGATTCAGAATGCGCTCGGCGTGTGCGCGATGGAGCAGGGAAATCACGACGCAGCGCTCGATCACTACGAGCGCAGCCAAGCGATCAGCGAACGAATCGGCGATCTACGCCAACGCGCTGCCACGTTGAACAACATTACCATTGTTCTCATCAATCGTGGCAGCTTCGACAGCGCGCTCGATTATTCGCGGCGCAGCCTCGAGATCGCGCAGCGCATCGGCTACCGCAATGCGATTCTGGCGGTTCTCAATAACCTGACCTCGGCGACTTATGCCCAGCGGAATTACGAACTCTCGGCGGAGTACGCCCGCGAGACTCTGGCGCTGGCGCGTGAGTTCGGCGACCGCCGGGTTGAGGCGATGGCACTTGCGAATTTGGGCAGCAGCCTCAACGCGCAGCGGCAGTTCGAGGCGGCGCGCGACTCGATGGAAGCCGCGCTGACGCTGTTCCGGGACATGAATCATCGTTTCGGCATGAGCATTATGTTGAGCAACCTCGGCGAGATCTATGGGAATCTGGGCGAGACTGCCCGCGCCGTGCGATGCGTGCGCGAAAGTCTGCACCTCGCCGTCGAAGTCAATTCTCAAACCCGGAAGGTCGCGGCGATTTACGCCGCCGCGCGTCTGCTGTGGTCACACTTTGATCAGCAGACGGTCGCGGCGTGGGTATGGTTTGGTCGGCGCTTGCCCGAAATCGGGCAGGAAATGCGCGATCACTATGATGAACTGCGGGCGCAGATCGAACGTGAACGCTCCGATCTCGTGGACGAGGCTGAGGCTGCCAGCCAGCAGCTTGATCTAGCGGCGGTCGTGGAGCAAATCGAAGCGGTGCTGGAGACGTATACGCGAGAACCCTAGTCTGTACTATACTATAGAGCGTACAACTTCATTCCAGCTTGGGGCTAACATGGCGCGTGTGATCATTTTGGGTTCGGCAGCGGCGGTATCGGATGCGGAACATGACAATACCCATTTCATTCTGGAAGGCGAGACCGCACCGATCCTCGTAGACTGTGGTTCTAATCCGCTGGGCAAAATTCATAAGCTCGGCATCAGCGACGAATCGATGCAAGACATGATCCTCACGCATTTTCACCCGGATCATGTGTCCGGCGTGCCGAATATGCTCATGCACATGTGGCTGTTAGGGCGCAAAGCGCCGCTGCGGATTTACGGCTTGAACCACTGTGTCAACCGCATCGAAGACATGATGATGTTCTTCGCGTGGGATACGTGGCCCAACTTCTTCCCGGTGACGTTCCACCGGATTCTCGAAAAGAACAACGCCCCGGTCATGGAGAACGACGATTTTCGCATCGTCGCCTACCCGACCAAGCATTTCATCCCGACTATCGGGCTGCGCATCGACAATAAGCGGACAGGCAAGGTACTGGCGTATACCTGCGATACCGAACCGATCCCCCCGCTGATCGACCTTGCACGTGACGCCGATATGCTGATCCACGAGGCGGCAGGGAAAGGTTTCGGGCATTCGAGCGCGGCGCAAGCGGGCGAAACGGCGACCCAGTCGAACGCCAAGTCGCTCTACCTGATCCATTATCAGGTGTGGAACACCGACCCGACACCGCTGGTCGCCGAGGCGCAGGCAACCTATGCGGGTCCCGTGCATCTGTGCGAAGACTTCGACGAGTACGAGTTCTAGGGTTACTTGCGGATGCCGCGCGAGGCAACGGCGAACGCGCGGATCGCGCCGACTACGCCGCGCTTGAGCGCACCGAGCGGCAGATCGAGCAGGCGGTCGAGTGCCGCCGACGCGGGGTCGTAGATCGCAAACAGCTTATCCTGTTCTGCACGGGCGAATAACTCGCGCTTGTCGTGTTTATAGCGCGTAATTGCGTCCCGGCTGCCGCCCGCGAACAGGTCATAGAGCAAGCGGTGATAGCGCCGCGCGAACGTCTTTTCCACGAATCCCCGCGCTAATGCCCGGTTCGACTCACTTTCCCCGTAGGCGGTCTCGTTCAGCGCGATCAAGTACTGCCGTGATGCCTCGTACAGCGTGAGCAGATCAATCGCATAGGCGGCGCTGACGCGGTGATAGCGGTAGCCGAAAGCGGATTTCGGGCTGCACGCCACGCCGGAGACCGCGCCCAACTGGTAGAAGCAGAAATCGTCCGCATAATACAGACGCGGGAACGGGGGAAAGCCGCCGATCCGCACATAGTCGGCGGAGCGCATGACGTAGCCCGTCGCGAAGATGTCGCGTTCGTAGCGCTGACGTGCCTGCAAAAATGCTTCACCGGATTCGCGTTCGGGGAACGGCTTGCACGGACGGATCACGTGGTCGTCCGCGTCGATCAGGTCGAAATGCGTGTGGTACAGCGATGCGTCCGGGTGACGCTCGATCAACGCGGCGATCTCGGCTAGGAAATCCGGGTAGAACAGGTCGTCATGCCCCAAGATCGTCAGGTAAGGGCGCAGCGGCAGGTCGAGCATCCGCGCCCAATTCGCATGGATGTCGAGGCTTTCCGGCGCGGA
>JACSRG010000795.1 GCA_014879865.1 Anaerolinea sp. | reverse complement strand
TTTATCCTCTTTCACCATTCAAGTTTCGTCTAATGCTACTGGATTTTGCCGTGCAGATCAACAAGCGTGCGTTCTAGGTCAACCTTTTCCGAAGTTCCTTGATTAGCTTCTCCATATCGCGCTTGAAATCTGGATCGCGGCGGACAGAAATGCCTTGCAACCAACCGAGTTCCTGCATGTCATCCGGTAGGTCAGAGGCAGAAACAGGTTTTGCATCTTGCACATAAACCGGGATGACAATGATCTTACGCGCCAATGCGCTGGCAATTTCGATGCGCACAAAATCACCGGGATGATCTAGACGCCGGTTCCCCGCCTGATCGGCAATAGATATCCAGCGGCTACCAATGATCGCCAGCAGGATTCGACACTGTGATACGATTTCGGAAATGTGCGTCTTAAAATTCACGCCAAGCGGGATCGAATCAACATCTTTAAACACCGCCTCTTCTGTGAACTCTTTGACCAACCAGTCGTAGATTCTACCGGTCGTATCCGCGCTGTCGTCGCGTCGGTAGGAGATGAAGATCGTGTTTGTCGAACTACTTGGCTCGGAGATCGGGTTTTCATCTTCTGCAGCTTCATGTGCCACAGTGGGTAATTGCATTTGCGCGGAGGCAGCCCCTTTCCATTCGTCCTTGAGGCTGCCGTAAAAACTAAATGGCAGTTCGTCAGCAGTAAATCGGGGCGACAGCGCCGTGCGAATACGTTCGATTACCTCATCATCGTTACCAAGCTGTGCCTGCCCGAGCAGAGAATGATAGGCGCTGACAATTGCCCGTTTATCGGCATTACTGAGGATGGGCTCGTAATGCTCAGGAAAAATCATGTAGAGCAGGGCATTGCGCATATCCCATGCCTGATCAATCCGGTTCGGAATCGCTGCAAGGAGACTATTTAGCAGCCCATAGAACTGACGATGATCCCCTAGCAGCGCGTGCGAATGCCAATGGTTCTTGAGCGCATCAGCGAGACGTAAGATCAGCGAGAATTGAGCATGTTTCATATGATAGCGCAGGGCAGTTCGAGCAAAACCGCGACCCAAAGCATCCCAAAAATTGTCAGGAACATCGGGCGATACCAGTCCGCCTTGTTCAATTGTCCAACGAATTGCGGCACGCTTTCCCTGAACCGTCAGGGATGTTGATGGCAAGCAGTAAATGAATTGGATGTCGGCAACTAACATCCATAATTCTGGTGGCGCACCCTGCATTTGCAGCTTCAATTTTTCGGTAAAGGAAAGGTTTGCGCCAATGATCGGTTGATCGACGATCCGTCGTTTGGCTTCTTGCACATTCGCTTGAGTCCAGACTACTTGGTCTAACCACAATAACGAGCGATTGCCAAGCAAACAGCGGTCAACGAATCGTTGTGTAACGTCATAAATTGGCTGATAGGCGGCGAATTTAGGCATAGTTATCATTCCAGATACGAAAACATCAGCAAATTGTATTCTAAGTCAAAGGGTGTTACACGACCAACAACGTATTCTGCTGCCCGCCCTTGACCGTTTGAGGTATCCTTGTGCCAAATACGTCTCCAACGGGTGCGGTGCGCCGCGCCCATAGACACGCTCGGCAAAGGACAACTGTATGGCTCAAACATCATGGTGGCAGCGCGGCATCGTCTACCAGATTTACCCGCGTTCGTTCATGGACTCGAATGGCGATGGCATCGGCGATCTGCGCGGCATTAGCGCCCGCTTGGATTATCTGCACTGGCTCGGCATCGACGGCATCTGGCTCTCGCCGATCTTCCCCTCGCCGATGGCAGATTTCGGCTACGACGTGAGCAACTACACCGACATCTATCCCCCGTTCGGCAATCTGGACGACTTCGATCACCTGCTCGAAGAGGCGCACAAGCGCGACATCCGCGTGATCCTCGACCTCGTGCCGAATCACACGTCGAATCATCATCCTTGGTTCCTCGACTCTCGTTCGTCGCGTGACAACCCCAAGCGCGACTGGTACATCTGGCGTGACCCGCAGCCGGATGGATCGCCGCCGAACAACTGGCTGTCGTATTTTGGCGGCGCGGCGTGGACATTAGACGAAAAGACCGGGCAGTATTATCTGCACAGCTTCCTGCCCGAACAGCCCGACCTGAATTATCACAATCCCGAAGTCAAGCAGGCGATGTTCGACGGGATTCGCTTCTGGCTCAAACGCGGCGTGGACGGCTTCCGCGTGGACGTGATCGACCGCATGATCAAAGATGAACTGCTGCGCGATAACCCGCTCAACCCGGATTACGTCGAGGGACGCGACAACCCAACGGGGAAGTATCTGCGCCTGTACAGCGAGAATCGCCCCGGTATCCACGAGCTGATCCGCGAGTTCCGCGCCGTGTTTGACGAGTTCAAAGATCGCGTGATGATCGGGGAAATCGCCTACTCGACCGATCCATCGCTGATCTGCGGCTTCTACGGCACGGAGCAAGCGCCGGAAATCAACCTGCCGTTCAACTTCGCGCCGCTGATGCTGCCGTGGAACGCCGCCGCCTTCCGCCAGTTTGCGGACGCCTACGCCGCGACTCTCCCCGCAGGCGCAACCGGCAATTACGTCCTCGGCAACCATGACCAGACGCGCGTCGGGACGCGCATCGGCTTGCCGCAGGCGCGCGTCGCCGCGCTGATGCTGCTCACGCTGGCAGGGACGCCGTTCATCTACTACGGTGAGGAAATCGGAATGTGTGACGTGGCGATTCCGCCGCACTTGTATCAAGACCCGCAGGGGATCAACATCGGCATCAGCCGCGATCACCAGCGCACGCCGATGCAGTGGGAAAATACGCCCTACGCGGGCTTCTCGACGGCGGAGACGTGGCTGCCCGTCGCGCCAGATTACCCGGTGGTCAATGTTGCCGTGCAGCGCGGCGACCCAACCTCGATGCTCAACCTGTATCACACGCTGATCGAACTGCGCCGCGTCACGCCCGCGCTGCACAGCGGCACGTACCAATCGCTCGCTGCGCCGGAGGGCTGTTTCGTCTACCTGCGCGAGGCGGATTTACGGCAAATGCTGGTCGCGCTCAACTTCACCAACGAAGAAAAGACGATCACGCTGCCGAGGTACGGCAAAGTCCTCATCTCGACGCACTTGGATCGCGTCGAAACCGGGACGCAGTTGACGCTCCGCCCCGACGAAGGCGTGCTGGTGGAGCTGTAGCGCGTCTCTGACTGCTGTAGGGGCATGATATATCATGCC
>JACSRG010000285.1 GCA_014879865.1 Anaerolinea sp. | reverse complement strand
CGTCCCCGCGTAGTCGTCCGCGCCCCAATCGAACCAGAGCAGTTGATCGGGATACTCGTCAATGAATGTGCTGCCATCAAAGCGCCCGATGCAGTAGCGCGTGCCGCTGCCTCCCGCCGGCGCGGTCGGGTTGACGCTGATGATCAGCACCCATTTCGTGATGCCCTCGATGGTCAGCGGGAATAAATCAGGGACTTCCCACACGCCGATCTCATAGCCACCGCTAAATTCCCCTGTCACCTCCCAGTGGAGTAAATCGGGCGACTTCAAGAACATGACGGACTCCCCCGCAGAGAGCACCATGACCCACTGCCCCGCATACCACAGCACTTTCGGGTCACGGAAATCCTTGCGCAGTGCCGGGATAATCGGATTACCCTCGTATTTTGTCCATGTGCGACCGCGATCCGTGCTGTAGGCTGCGCCCTGAGCCTGCGTATGGTATGAAAACAGAGCGACGAGACCGCCTCCGGGAACCAGCCCACTCGTATTATCCGCATCGACTACGACACAACCGGAAAACATCGTCCCCAAGTCATCGGGGTACAAGGCAATCGGCAGGGTTCCCCAGTGAATCAGGTCGGGGCTGACCGCATGTCCCCAGTGCATCGGTCCCCAGACGGTGCTGTGCGGGTGATACTGGTAGAACAGATGGTACTCTCCCTCATAGTAAACAAGCCCGTTGGGATCGTTGAGCCACCCGCTAGGCGGGCTGTAGTGAAACTGAGGGCGATACGGCTCGTCATACAAGGTCATGGAATCTGTGGTACTGGTCAAGAGCAATACTCCGGTACAAAGTTCAGCCTAATGATTCTCGTTCGATATAGGGGCAGTGCATGACATGCTGGATCGTCGTCTCGTCGGGTTCGTCGTTCACCGCAAGCGCGGTGAGATACTCCGCCGCCCAGCGCCCCATCTCGTAATGCGGGAGCTGCATCGTGGACAATTTAGGATGCAGCGCCGACGCGATGATTTCTTGATTGTCAAAGCCGATCACGGCGACATCGCCGGGGATTTCGAGGCGCAGTTTGCGCAGCGCATCATATGCCCCCATTGCCATACGATCATTCCCACAGAACAGGGCGGTCGGGGCGGGGTCGCGGGTCATCAGGGCTTTGGTGTAGTCGTAACCGTGTTCTGGCGCACCATAACCGTAGCGCACCAACGTCTCATCGAAGGGCACGTCATATTCGGCGAGCGCTTGGCGATAACCGTGCAATCGTCCCCGCGAGGCTGGCACACCGGGCGTCACTGTGTTCACATTGATGAAGCCAATGCGCCGGTGCCCACGCTTGAGCAGTTCGCAGGTGGCTTCATACCCGCCCTGCACCTCATCAGGAACGACCGACGGCAGCGAGCGATCCTCGACGAAACAGTTTGCCAGCACCGTCGGCACTTCATAGATATTGGCGGGCAGCCTGACGGGACGATGATACATCGCGGCATAGATGATGCCCTCGACTTCCCGTTCCAGCAGCGCATCGACGGCTTGCTGCGCGTGTTCCAAGTTATCCCCCGCGCTGATCACCATCAAGATGTGATCCGTCTCCCACAGCACATCCTGCGCGCCGCGAATGATGTCTCCGGCATAAGGCGTCGTCGCAACTTGATCGGTCAGGAAGCCGATCAAGCGTGAGCGCTGCGTGCGCATTGTCCGCGCGGTAAAGCTCGGACGATAATCGAGATGCTCGATGACTGCCATGACCTTCGCCCGTTTCTTCTCGCTGACATGCGCGTAATTGTTCAACACGCGCGAGACGGTCGCGGGGCTGACTCCAGCGCGTTTGGCGATATCTTGAATCGTGAGCTTTTTGTTGTCCATGACAGTTCCCTTTAGCACCGAGCGCGATCAATCTCCCTGATTGTACGCGGAACACAGCGCCCATACATCCAAACGCTCAACCACGAGATCACCGCGTCCCCACAGCCCTAAACCGGTCGCATCGGCGCGGGTGGGAAACACGCGGCTGGTGATGCTTTTACGCTCATTGGCATACGCTTCGATCATCGAATGGTCGATGTAGACCTTGAGGCGCAGCACCCCATCAGAGAGCCGGAGCAATCCCCCCTGCACCCCTCGTTGGTGAATATTCGCGCTCAAACTTGACTGGCTGCGGTCGATGAAGAACCGGGCATGGCGTGCGTCATAACCGATGCGTGTTTCTTCCTCTCCATCCGGGGAGCGGCGCACACTCACGCCGACACGCTCCCCGTCGGGAATGGCGGCTGTCAGGTCAATTTCCAGCATTCGCCCGCCGATGTTCGCCAGCCGCGTGTTTGCCTCCGCCAGCGACAGGTTGTCGAGCGCAATCAGATGATCGGTACGCAGCGCTGCCAGTTCGGGGATTGGTTTGACGCCTAGTTCGCCATCCTCATGCATAAACAGTTGGATCGGCAGTCCGGCATTCCCCCACCACCCCGAATCATACGCCATTTGCGCGTTCCACTTCGCCTGCGCGATGTTCAGGACAATACTGCGCCCGTGCTCATCGACCGATCCGCTGGGACCTGTGAAGTGTTCGCCGTAGTCAAAAATGCGCGGCTCAGCGTGATCAGGCGTGAATGTCAGAGTCGATACGTCCCATGTACCGATCCAGTACGGGACGTATTTCAAGAAATGCGCGCTTGGATGTCCCGGTGCCCACCACGGGCTGAAGAGGAATAGGTGCTTCCCCTTCCCCAACGGCAAAAAGACGGGCAGTTCCCACATCATACTGACGAGCGGATAGCGCTGCATATCGCCGACGAGGAATGGTTTCTGATATGTCCAGTGAATCAGATCGGTCGAGGTGTAGAGCAGCGCCGTGCCGCCGACCTCCCCCACGCCCGCGCCGACCAACTGGCACCAAAAATCACCTTCGCGCCACACATACGAGTCTCTGAACTCGTGCGGCAGCACTTTGTGTCCGCTGATTTCGAGGTCTTGATTCAGCACGGTGACGGGCTGTTCGTGGATGATCCAGTGGGTGAGGTTGAGATCGCCATCGTCGTGGTACGTACTGCGCGCCAGCCCGGTCATTTGATTCGGCGACATGGCGTTGTTGCCTGCCGTGAAGAACAGCACCGGGTTTCCGTCGCCATCGACGCTGGCGCTGCCCGACCAGATGCCATCCGGCGCGACCGTATCTTTTTCGGGGATGATCGCGTCGGGCAGGTCGTGCCAATGCACAAGATCGTCGCTGACTGCGTGTCCCCACGAAATATGATGCCAGAAGGG
>JACSRG010000807.1 GCA_014879865.1 Anaerolinea sp. | reverse complement strand
TCGGGTGATGTAGACACCTCTTACTCTCCAATCGACGCTCCCTCTCGCCCGTTACTCAGTATACGCAGGGTAAGAGGGAAAGTTGCACGTAAACGATAGGACTGAGTCCTGTTTTTACTCAGTCCTCAGTCCTGCTTTTCTGCTCTACAGCAGACCCGCTTCTTGTTCGGCTTGCGTCAGCGACAGGTCGAAGCGTTCCAAGCCTTCCTGCACGGTCTCGCGCTCGATCATGAGCGGCGGGCAGAAGCGCAGCGTGTTCTCGCCCGCGCCGAGGATCAGCAGCCCGTTCTGGATGGCGGTCTTCTCGACGGTGTTGCGGATCACGCCGGCGGGTGTGCGCTTGTCGTCCAGCACCAGTTCCGCGCCGATCATCAGCCCGTGTCCGTCGATTCGCCCGTGCCGCAGCGACGGGTGATGCGACTTCATCTCTTCGAGCGCCTCGCGGATGTACTCGCCCTGTTCGGCGGCGTTCTGCATGTAGCCCTGTTCGATCAGGTCGATGGTGACGAGCGCCGCCGCGCACGAGATCGGGTTGCCGCCGAAGGTCGTGCCATGCGCGCCGGGGGGCCAGCTCATGACGTGTTCTTTAGCGATGATCGCGCCGAGCGGCATCCCGCTGGCGATGCCCTTCGCGCTGGTGATGATGTCCGGTTCGACGCCGTGATGTTCGATTGCCCACCATTTGCCCGTGCGTCCCATGCCCGCCTGCACCTCGTCGGAGATCAGCATGATGCCGTACTTGTCGCAGATCCGCCGCAGGTCTTGGACGAAGCGCGCATCCGGCACGAGGTAGCCGCCTTCGCCTTGAATCGGTTCGAGGATGATCGCCGCGATCGAGTCGCCGGGCATAATCTTCTTGAAGACCACATCTTCGATGTAGCTGGCGCAGATGCAGTTTGTGCGGCACGCCGCTTCTTCGCGCCCGTGCAGGCAGCGATACGGGTTATTGTAGGGGACATGGTAGACGCCGGGAACGAGCGGGAAGAAGCCGTTACGCTGCACGACCTTGCTGGCGGTCAGCGACAGCGCGCCGAGCGTCCGCCCGTGAAACGCGCCGAAGAAGGCGATCACGTTCTGGCGTTTGGTGTACCAGCGCGACATCTTGATCGCCGCTTCGACCGCTTCCGCGCCCGAATTGCTGAGGAACACACGCGCATTCTCTTTGAATGGGGCGATCTGGGCGAGACGTTCGGCGAGGCGCACCTGCACCTCGTAGTAATAATCTGTCCCGGCGATGTGGATGAATTTCTGTGCCTGCTCCGTGATCGCCTGTACCACCTTCGGGTGACAGTGACCCGTCGAATTCACGGCGATGCCCGCCGCGAAGTCGATGTACTCATTGCCATCCACGTCCCAGACGTGCGCGCCGAGTCCTCGCTCCATGACAAAGGGGTAGCGCGGCACCATCGAGCCAGACATCGTTTGATCATCACGCGCGATCAACGCCTGTGCGATGGGACCGGGACGGGTGGACGTATTGATAGACATATTGTTTGCTCCAAAAAAGTGACAACCTGTTCGCGCCATTATAGGCGACCTTGATCTGTGCCTGCAAAACTGTTGTAGATATAATCCAAATGGGTCGCTACGAGGAAAATACACGCATGAAACTCATCCTGATTGGTTTTGGCTCGGTTGGGCAGGGCTTTGTTCAGATTTTGCGCGATAAACGGGCGGATCTCGCCGCGCGCTATGGCTTCACTCCGCAGATCGCCGCCGTCGTCACCCGCACGCGCGGATCGCTCTATCACCCGAACGGGCTGAACCTCGACGCGCTGCTGACCGATTTCGCGGCGTACCCCGACACGCCCGGACTCGTGCGCGGTTGGGACGCGGCGCGCATCGTCCGCGACTGCCCCGCCGATGTCATGCTCGAAGCCAGCCCGACGAACTTCGAGACAGGGCAGCCCGCGCTCGATCTGTGCCGCCTCGCGCTCGAACACGGCAAGCACATCGTGCTGGCGAACAAGGGACCGGTCGCCGTCGCCTACCGCGAACTCAACGCGCTGGCGCATAGCAGCGGGCGCGCCTTCCGCTTCGAGGGAACGGTCATGGCGGGGACGCCCTCGCTGCGCTTGGGGATGCAGGCGCTCGCGGGCTGCACGATCACGGCGGCGCGCGGAATCCTCAACGGCACGACCAATTACATGCTCACGCAGATGGAAAACGGCGTGCCCTACGCCGACGTGCTGGCGCAAGCGCAGCAGCTCGGCTATGCCGAAGCCGACCCGACGGCAGATGTCGATGGGTGGGACGCCGCCGCGAAAGCGATCATCGTCGCGCAGGCGTTGTTCAACAAGAAGCTGACCTTCGCCGACATGGACGTGCGCGGTATCAGCCATTTGACCCCGCCGGACATCGACGCGGCGCGGGCGGCGGGCGAACGCTGGAAGCTGATCGCCACCGTCACGCCGGAGGGCGGATCGGTGCAGCCGACGCGCCTCCCGCTGAGTCACCCGCTGGCGGGCGTGAGCGGTTCGACCAACGCGATCACCTACACGACCGATCTACTCGGCGATGTGACCCTGATCGGGTCGGGCGCGGGGCGAATCCAGACCGGATTCGCGCTTTTATCCGACGTGCTGGAAATCTTTACGAAATTTACCCCGTCGTTTACGCAATAAGTGATACGATTTGTGTTAAATGTAATATCTAGTCTGTCACACTGTTCGGAGTTGCCGCTATGCTCTCGCTGAACCAACCTGACCCTGATGTCGAGTTTATTGCAAAAGGGTTGATTCTCGTGGTCGAAGATGACTTGAACCTGCTTGAAGGCATTCAGACCGTCCTCGAACTGGAAAACTACGAAGTCATCAGTGTGGAGAATGGCAGACAGGCGCTCGAAGTCCTCAAATCGACGCCGCGCACACCTGACTTGATCGTCTCGGACATCATGATGCCGTATATGAACGGGATCGAGCTTTTGCGCGAAGTCCGCAAGGAACGCGCGTGGCTCAAAATCCCCTTCATTTTCCTGACCGCCCTCAGCGAGAAGCCCGATATTCATCGCGGCAAAATGCTCGGCGTGGACGATTACCTGACCAAGCCCTTTGACGCCGAAGACCTGATCATCGCCGTACAGTCGCGCCTGAGCCGTCACCGCGCCTTGAATGATCTGCAAGTCGGCGCAATGCGTGACCTCAAGCGCACTATCTTGACGATCCTCAACCACGAATTCCGCACGCCGCTGACGTTCGTCGTCGCCTATTCGGACATGCTCAACGACGCGGG
>JACSRG010000806.1 GCA_014879865.1 Anaerolinea sp. | reverse complement strand
CCTTCCAGATACGCCTCTAGGCGCGGCGGCAGCGGCGCTTCAAAGCACAGGCGTTCGCGCGTCTTCGGATGATCGAAGCACAGGCGCGCAGCGTGCAAGAACTGCCGCTCGATGCGCGCACGGCGGAAGCCGTAGACTGTATCCCCGACAATCGGACAGCCGATGTATGCCAGATGCACGCGAATCTGGTGGGTGCGCCCGGTCAGCAGCTTGACGCGCAGCAGCGTCTTGCCATCTTTGAAGCGCTCGACCACACGGAACTCGCTGATTGCCGGTCTGCCGTCGCGCATGACCTTCATCCGCTTGCGGTTCGACGGGTCGCGGGCGAGCGGCAGTTCGATCCGCCCGGTGTTCGTCTTCGGCGGTTTTTCGACCAGCGCGAGATACTCCTTCTCGACGGTGCGCTCGGCGAACTGGCGCATCAGCCGGTTTAACACGATAGCGCGACGCGCGATCAAGATCACGCCGCTCGTGCCCTTGTCCAAGCGATGCACGATCCCGCGCCGCTTGGGAGCGTAATTCATCTTGCCGATTTCCGGGTAGCGCGCGAGGATCGCATTGACCAGCGTCCCCGTCTCGTTTCCCGCGCCGGGATGCACCACCAGCCCGGCGGGCTTGTCGATCACGGCGAGATCGGCATCCTCATACAGCACCGTGAGCGGGATCGGCTCGGCGGCAACCGACTCAACTTCCGGCGGCGGCGGCACAATGCACACGATCCGCTCGCCGCCCTTGAGCTTGACGCCCTGCTTGACGATCTCGCCGTTGACGCGCACATTGCCGTCCTTGATCAAATTCTGAATTTGCGTACGCGTCAGCCGTTCGCCGACATGCGCGACGATCAGTTTATCTAAGCGTTCGCCCGCCGTGCTGACCGTAAATGCGATCTCCTGAGACATGCCGCTCCGCTGGTTATGTTAGGTAACGTTGACCGAAAGGTGGATTATGATACAATGATTCTAACTTCGTTAAAACAGTCATTGTAAGGAGTCAAGGTTCTGGAACCTCTAGATGTCGCCCGCGAAATTGTTCACGCTGTTGAGGATAAGAAAGCTGAAAACATTCTCCTGCTGGATTTACGCCCCGATACGGTGATTGCCGATTTCTTCGTCATTTGCACCGGCACGAGCGACCGCATGATCCGCGCCCTAGCCGATAATGTCCGTGAAGTCATCAAAGAGAAGTTCGGACGCCTGCCCTTCTCGACCGAAGGCGAGCATACGAGCGGATGGATGTTGCTGGATTACGGCGATGTGATCGTCCACATCTTCGGGGAAGCACAGCGCGAGTTCTACAACTTGGAAGGCTTTTGGCGTCAAGCCAATGTGCTGGTGAGCATTCAGTGACAACGAGGACTGAAATCAAAGTCGAAAGTTGAAAGTCAACTCGTCATGACCCTTCGTTCACTTTCAACTTTTAACTTTCTACTTTGATCTCAATCCTCAGCACTCAGTCGTGCACTTACTTCGTCTCGAAAATCCAGCGATCCGTATCACGTCCCCACGACACGAGTTCCGCATCCGTGAAGAAGTTGGCGATTTCGATCAAACCGTTCTCCGGGCTGTCCGACCCATGCACAAGATTGCGCCCGATCTCCAAGCCGAAATCGCCGCGAATCGTCCCCGCGCCCGCCTTCGCCGGATTGGTCGCGCCGATAGTGCCGCGCGCCGCTTCGACCGCGTTCGTGCCTTCCAGCGCCATCACGACGACCGGCGATGAGGTGATGTAGTCCACCAGCGAGCCGAAAAACGGGCGTTCGCGGTGAATATCATAGTGCTTCTCCGCCAGTTCGCGCGACACTTGGATGAGCTTCATGCCAACAATACGGAGTCCGCGCGCCTCGAAGCGGCGAATGATTTCCCCGGTCAGCCCGCGCTGCACGCCATCCGGTTTCACGATGATGAGTGTACGTTCCACAGATTAAGCTCCTCTGCACACACGAAAAACGGGTCGATGTGACCCGTTTATACGCTAATTCAACGCCGATGATTATAACTGGTTAAGCGCTTCCCGGTAAGTGTTGAGCGCCTGCTGAAGCTTGCCCTGCCGCATCAACCCGTCGCCGAGCACACGGTAAACTGCCGGGACGGTGCGGTACGACTTGACCAACTGCGCCAGATCCGCCACCACCGTATCCAGCTCGATATTGGCGCGGATCAAGCCTTCGTATTCGCCCAAACTACCTTCGAGATCGCCGTTTTGCTCCCGATCTCGCGCGCGCTCCAATGCCTCTGACGAGACAGGGGGACGCGGAGCGGGCGGCGGAGTCATCACCACCGGACGGGCAGGCGGGCTCACTACGACGGGTTCTGCCGGAAGCGGCGGCACTTCCACCTCTTGCACCGGCTGTTCCTCGACAACCGGCTCGGTCAGCCAGTCAGGAACTTCCACGCTCGATGGGTCTTCGAGTTCGGACAGCCAATCCGCAAAAGCGGGTTCAGGCGACTCGGTAAAGGCTTCGGCTGACGCTTCGGCTGACGGTTCCGCTTCGAGTTCCGGCTCAGGCTGCGGAATCCAGCCGGGCACGCCTTGCGTTTCGCCAACCGGAAGGTCTTCTGCCGGGAGCGGACTGTCCTCCAATTCGCGCCCGCGCATCGCCATCTCTTCGACCGCCGCGCGCCGCGTGGGGTCGTTGACATTGCGTTCGTACCAGTCCGGCACATTCTGAACGTCAATCGCACCCGCGTCGTGCTCAAGATCGAATGCTTCCGCCCACGTATCATTCGGGTCGATCTCGACTCCGGCGGGCGGCGCGCCGGCAACAGGGACGGATTCGCTTTCAGCTTCCGGCGCGCCAAACAGGTCTTCAAAATCGACCGCCGCTTCGCGCTCCTCGATATTCTCTTTCAACCAGTCGGGCATGTCGTCGGACGCAGGCGTCTCGCCAAACAGCGACTCAAGACCGGCAGTACCGGCACTCGGTGCAGAGGGCGCAGGCGGCACACCGACCTGCTCTAGCAGCCAATCCGGCAGATCGGCGGGTGCGAGTTCGCCTTCGTCTTCCGGTTCGAGCATGTCGTATTCCGGCTCGGCAGCAATGGCATCCGCCTGCCGTTCAAGGAAGAACTGCATTTGTTCGCGCGTGACCGTCCCGGCAGCAATCGCCTGCTGGATGGCGTCAAGCGACAGTTCGCCGGAGTCTTCGTCCGCTTCCTCGATGACCGCGCGGACATTAGCGCGGGCGGCTATGCTGACGGGTTCGACCGGCGTATCCAGCGGTTCGTCGTCGGCGA
>JACSRG010000133.1 GCA_014879865.1 Anaerolinea sp. | reverse complement strand
CGGCTGGAAAGGAAAGTGCTGAATGAAACTCGTGATCGTCGAAACGTCCGCGCAGGCGAAACGGCTGAGTGATGCGCTCGGTGAGGGTTGGCGCGTCGAACCGTGCTCTGGCATGGTGCGCGACCTACCGGCTGACCAATTGGGGATCAATCTGGAGGCGGATTTCCACCCGCATTTTACCGTCGTGCCGGGCAAGGGCAATCTCGTCCGCCGCCTGATGAAGGCGCTGCGTGAGTGTGAAGCGGTCTACGCGGCGACGCCACCCACCCGTGAGGGCGAAGCGATGGCGTGGCATGTTCTCGCGCTCTCGCCTGACGTGACGGACAAACTGGTCTATCGAGTGACGCTGACCGCGCTCACGCCCGACGCGATTCGCGCCGCCTTCGCCGCCCCGCGCCCGCTGAACATGAAGCAGATTGAGGCATATGCAGCGGAACGCATCGTTGCCCGCCTGGTGGGTTGGAGTATCAACGCAGCGGCACGCCCGGCACTCGGTTTCAAGACTGCGCTCACCGATGACGGCATGGTCGCGCTGCGCCTGCTTGCCGAGCGTGACGCGCAGATCGGCACATTCACGCCCAAAACGCGCTGGTGGGCGAGCGTGTCGTTCGCAGTCGAGGGCATTCCATTCACTGCTCAAGTGCTGAACGCGAAAGGCACGGCATTGGCGATCCGCACGGCGGAACAGGCGGGACAGCTTGAAGCACTGCTCAAAGGCGGGCAATTCTGGGTGGACAAGACCGGGCAGACCCTCAAAACGCAGCCTGCACCCGCTCCGCTCACACTGTACCGCTTGATCGAAACTGCTGCCCGCGATCTCGATCTCATGCCCGAAGAGACGTTGGGACTGGTCGCTACGCTCTACGATGCGGGCTGGATCACGTCTCCCGATACCGCTGAAATGCCCGCCCTTCACAAAGCGGCGCAGGCATATGTCCGGCGTGAGTTCGGCACGGAGTATCTTGCAGCCGTAGTGCCTCTCACTACCGGAATTGCCCCTGCCGATGTGAACCGCACGCCGGAAGCACTGCCGGGGGATGGCGCGGCGGTCTACGCGCTGATCTGGAAGCACTTCATCGCCGCCCACATGTCGCCCGCGCAGGATAAGTTGATGGGAGCGCGGATACTGGTCGGCGCGGCGAAGGACAAGTCGTATCCGCTTGAACTGCGGGCGACGGCGGCGCTGCTCTACTTCGACGGCTGGCAGCGTGTGCTGCCGTCCGACCGTCCAGACGCGGTACTGCCGATCCTGACCGAAGGTGCTGCCTTGCAGCCTACCAGCATCACCGTTGAACCGGTGACGAGCGACGCGCCCGTGCCCTTCAGTGATGTCGGACTGATCGACGCACTGGTGGACAGCGGCGTCAGCGTTTCTGCTGCGGTCGCTGCGCTCACCGGGCTGCGCGGAGCGGGTTACGTGGACGGGGAAACCTCCCTCAGCCTGACCGAAACAGGGCGGACGGTCGCGGCATATCTGGCGGCGACCTTCGGTGAACTGACCGCCCCCACGTTTGCCAGTGAATGCGCGGTTGAAGTTCAGCGCATCGCATCCGGTGAGGGTCAGCGGGTGGAAGTGCTGCGTGCCTTTTGGGAGCGATTCGGCGCGATACTGCGCCCTGCGCCCCCCGTGCGTGTCGCAGGAGAACACAAGCCCATCGTCCTGCGTCCAGCCGAGGAGGTCTAAGCAATGTCGAACCTGCCACCGCCTGACTGGGACGATCTGCCGCCCCCGCCCGATCTCGATTTCTCGATGCCGGACGATCCGTTTCCGGATGAGTTGTTTGGTGGGAACAGCTACGACTATCTGCCGAACGATGATCCGTTCGAGCCGTTCACCCCGCCTGATCTGGAAGCAATGGGCGCGCCTGCTGCTGCGGCTCCCACCTATGACCGTGACGACGGTTGGGGCTGGCACGACGCAGCGATCGTTGCCGTTGGGCGCGTGCTGCCCGATGGCGAAACCGAGCAGTACAGCATCGGCGCGGTGGACCTGTACGCCAATGCCCACACCGGCGATCTGGGCGGCAGCTACCTCGAAATCGGCACCTTCGACGACCTCGACGAAGCCGCCGCTTACTACCACGAACTGAACGGGGACATCCACGCGCAGGGGCTGCTGCCGTTTCAATTGGTCGATTTCGCGACCGAGCGAGCGGCGGAACGCGCTGCCGAACGCGGCGATCCGGCTCCGCAGTGGCGTGCTGCGGGAGATGTGGAATATGCCGCCTATGAGGAGATGCAGTCGCTCGACGAGCCGCCTGCACCCGATCTGCCACCGGATGATCTCGATCTGGAGGCAATCTTCGGGGAAACCGAACCTACCCAACATGTTGCCGATCAAGCTGATTCCGCGACTTTCCGGGCGCTCCGTGAGATCGGCATCGATGCTGCGGGCTTTGACCCGGAAGCCGATCCGCCGCCCTTCATCGATCCCGATACTGGCACAGCGTACTGGATCGGCGTGTTTCAGCCGGACAAGGGCGACCCCGACAACGCCGTGACCAGCATTCTCTCGCTCGGACGCGACCCGGACACGGGCGAAGTCGAAGCGCAGCTCGCGCCGGTCGTGCCGGGGGACTGGAACAAGGCATACGGTGCGGCGGAATACCTGCTCGGCGTGGTCGAGAAAGGCGGCATTGAGCGGGCATTTGAAGCGGCGGAAGGCATGGCGCTCGCTGCTGACCAGCGTGACCTGTGGGAGCGCGAGCGGGGTATCCCACTCGAACCCGACGCGGCGCAGGACTTGGCGGACTACACCCGTGACCAGTGGGAGATTGAGCTATGAGCGAACCCTCCAAGAGTTTCTCGCTGCGGCTCTCGCCCGAAGATCATGTCCGGCTCGAACAGGTGGCGGCACGCTTCGCGCTGGATCGCACCGGCGCGCTGCGCCTGCTCATCCGCCGGGCGGCGGTCGGGTTGGCTGCCGATGGACGCTTCACCACCGTCGAACGTGGGCGCGCCGGGCGTGAATTCCCGGTGCGCCTGATCGAAAGGAGCAGCAATGACCGATTCTAAGGTCGTGAATGAGCATCCCGATTGGGATATGTACGACGATTTCACTGGCGTGGAACCGCCTCGCACGCTCCACGATCCAACGCTGCCCGTGACGCTATACGATACGCTCGTGCCGCTCGATCACGAGGAACAGTACGTCCCGAATCATCTGGACGCAGACGGAACGGTGCATTTCTTCGCGGCGGTCGATGTGTCCAACGAACCGGACGGGGGCGATCTGGCG
>JACSRG010000804.1 GCA_014879865.1 Anaerolinea sp. | reverse complement strand
GGTTCGGGCGTCGGCGTATTCGTGATCGACGGCGGCGGGATGATCAGGGTATTTGTGTCCCCCCGAAACACCTGAATCGTGTCCAGTCCGATCACATAGCCTTCGCTGGCGTTGTTCTTCTGCCCGATCCCGCGCAGTTCAAGGCGATGCGTCCCGCTGCCGATGAAGTACACATCAGTCACCGGAAACCGGAGTTCGTCGGCATAGGCATCAATGGTGTCCAGCACCGCACCATCGACGACGATCTCGAACCTGCCCATGTTCTGCGCCGCGACGTAGCGCACGCGCACTCCTTCACCCTCAAACATGAAGGTCGCGCTGTCATACGCGCCTTCGGTGCGGTGATACTGTCCCCGGCTGGCGAATTGCGACAGACGCGGTGTCCACGGGGGCGAATAGCGGATCGTCGGATAGTCCGACTCGAAGCTGTACCAGCCGAAGAACGGCGGCGCGGTGTCGGTCGCATCCGGGAGCGGCTCGACCGGGTTGGGCGGCGCGGGCAGCAGGATCGTCCCCGGCGGAAACGGCGTGAGCGTGGGCGGGACGTACACCCCCGGCAGCACGACCGCAATCTCCAGCACACGCTCGCTCATCGTCGGCAGGAGTGTCGGGACAGGCGTATCCGTTGGCGCAGTCGTCGCCGTCACTGTGAAAGTCGCCGTCAGTGTCGAGGTCAGAGTTGGCGCTGCCGTATCCGTCGGGGTGAGCGACGGCAGCACCATGAGGGTGGGAATTTGAACGTCGGTCGCGCTCGGTTGGGCACGGATCAAGAAAAAGGCGGCAGCCCATGCCGTCAGGCAGAGCGCCGCCAGCACGGGCAGCAGTCGTCGCATGTCGTCACTCCGGGTCAGTTTACGCTGGTTTCAGCGTAACAAAGCGCGATGCGCGAACGACTGGACGATTCCGGTTATGGGTTGGGAAGATTCCGGTTAGCGATGGAAAGATTCCGGTCTACTCAGGTAGACGCATAAATCCTTCGGCTGCTGCCCTGCTGATCAGGTGTTCGTTCGTCGTCGCGCCGAAGCGGGAACGCATCTTTTCGGTGACCCAGTACACACGGCGGCGTTTCAGGCGCATTTGCGCAGCGATCTCACGGACGGTGCAGCCACGCGCCAATAAACGCAGAACGGCGCGGGCTTCTGCGTCCAATTTCCAATCACGGCTGGTGCTCTGCATAGCGATTAGGTATTCAGCGTTGGCTGTCGGGGATAAGTAGGGGTGCTCACGCAGCACTGTATCGACTGCTGTAAGCAAACAGGTTGACAGATCATCCCCCACCGCCAGATAGCCGCACATCCCCATTGTGAACAGGTCGCGGATGATCAAGCCGTCGATCGTGTTTCCCATGACGATGATCCGTCCCGCGGGTGCCGCCTGAATCAACCGCTCGACCAATGCCACCGTCTCGAACAACGGATCGAAACGGTCACCTAGCAGAATAATATCGGGTTGGTGAAGCCCTGCCAGCCGGAGGAGGTCATCCCCATTCTCGGCGCTGGTGAGAACTGTGTCGGCGCGCTGCTTGAGCAGGGTTTCCGCGCCGACCACAGCGAGACTGCTGCCGTCTCCAATCAAGATTTGGGTGATCATGTCTTGCCTCATCCTCACAATAGTACATCTCAGCGTATCATATTGTCGGGCCGTGAGGGTGAGACAATGTGACATTTCGAGGTCAAAAATGGACATTCGCATGGCACAATTTCCCACGCTTACGCCTGATCATCCTCGTGTTCCATGTCCAGCAGTTTCTTCTGATGCGCGATATCAATAAGTTGGGCATTGCTGTTTGCGTGATACACCTCGCGCAGCATTTGCAGGGTCCGATAGATTGTCTTGCCCGCCAATCCTAAATGCGATGAAATCTCCTTCACATCAAAACCATCGGCGGTGAGCTGAAGGACATCAACGTCACGCTGCTGGAGTTCATCGGGCAGCATCCGCTGCCCATCGAGCAGGCGCGAAATCCGGGGCGATACGGAGAGACCGCCATCGGCGATCATGGGAATGGCACTCAGGAGTCCCCGCTCCAAATCATCATCCTTGTGCAGCATTCCATGCACGCCGTGTTCGCGCAGCAGCCGCAGCAAGGTGGCGGTGGGACGCTGTGCAATCATCAGTACCGCGAGATTCGCCTGCCGTGCGCGCAGTTTTTTCACCTCCTGAGCAAGATTTGTGGCTCTGGGATGAGAGTCATCAATGATGACCACATGGGCGCGCTGCTTCGCGAGGAACTCGTGCGCTTCGCGAAAGTTCGCGCAAACGGCAGTGACTTCGATAGGGATGTCCGATTTCGTCACCATCTGCTGAATACCAACGCGCGTCAGTGCATTGGTGGAGACGACTACCACTGTGATTGGGCGCATGAAAAGCATTTCTCCTTGTCTCTATGGCTTTCCCTCATACAGCCGACAGAAAAAGAACGCATGAGCTAAACACGAACGCTCATTGTATTACAAAAATCGGTCGTGTCCCGATTAAGTGTTGGTGGGTACAGGTAGTGTCCACAGGAGTTCCGCAAAAGACCAAAGATGGTGAGTCAAGCCCGCTGCCATTGCCGGAGAACGGTGCTGCCAACGTCGCTTGCCAAAAGGCAGGGGCAAGCGCAGGCTCTTGAGCGGACGAACGAGATTGTAGACGAGATCGCCCCAGATGACGGAAGCGATAAGCATATGCGCCGTTTTTGAGAAGCCGAGCGTTTTGCGAACCAAGCGGGCATTCATCAAACGCGAGCTCAAGTGCGTGCGTTCCACGTAAGCGGTATTGAGTTTCAGCGCTTGAGCGGCTTGGTGGTCTGCGCCCCAAATGATACGGGGATAGACCCGGATTACGCGCCGATAATGGTCCAGCACTTTGTGGAGTTGCACGTACTGCCAGTCTTTGCCTGCTTGGAGACGCGCCTTGGGTTGCTTGGTCTGCGGGACGCCAAAGACGCTCAAGAGGGCATCGCGGTGTCCACCGAACGAGTCGGACACGAGCGGTGGCGGGGTACGTAAGCCTCTGCGCCAGCGCCAGCGCCGCCACAGACGTTGGGCAGCATCACTCTCATTGGTACTCACGCCATACCCGGCTCGCAGTCGCGTCTTCGTTTCGAGCAAGGTACACACCCAGTACGGTCCCGTCTCGCTCAAGGCTTTTTTTCTTCCGCTTCACATACGTCCACAAGGCGTCAATCTGGCAGGCACTCAGTCGGTAATGCTCCAGCAGCACCGCTTCGACCGACAACGCGTGACTGGCGGCGCTGAATAACCATC
>JACSRG010000079.1 GCA_014879865.1 Anaerolinea sp. | reverse complement strand
TTCGGGGGAAGGCGCAAACACGAGTCTGCTTGCGCCCCTCCCGTCCAAGCGAAGCTTGGCATTCGGGGAATGGTTGCGGTACGGGAGGAGCAATGAAAAACCTATCCTTGTCAGCTGAGAGGCTGGGGGGTGAAAGAAGGCGATGAATAGCTATCTCGTGCGGCGTGTGCTGCAAGCCATCCCGCTCCTGTTCGTGATCAGCGTGATCCTGTTCATCCTGATGAATTCGATTGGCGATCCCCTTGCCATCGTGATGAACGTGCCGCGCCGCCCCAGCGGGGAGCAGCTTCTACAGGCGCAGCGCCGCCTCGGTCTGGATCAGCCGATTTACGTGCAGTATGTCTACTGGCTGATCGGCAACGACTGGACGTATGTCGATATGGACGGCGACGGGACGACGGACGAGCAGATGCGCGGGACGCGGCGCGGTATTCTGCGCGGCGATCTAGGCACGTCGATGATCACACGCCAGCCGGTCGCGGTGCGGATCGGGGAGCGCCTGTCCAACACGCTGATCCTGATGATCCCGTCGTACCTGCTGATCCTGATCGTCTCATTCACGCTCGGCGTGATCGCCGCGCTGCGGCAGTATTCGTTCCTCGACAACGCGCTGACGACGGTCGCCTTCATCTTCTATTCGATGCCGATCTTTTTGATCGCGCTGGCGATGATCATGATCTTTGCGGTCGCGTTCCGTAACTGGGGACTGCCAGCGCTGCCTATCGCCGGGATCGGGCGACCGGGTGAAGCGCGCACCATCGCCAACCTGCTCCCGTACATGGTCATGCCGGTGCTCAGCCTGACGCTCGTGAGTTCGGCGGCTTATATTCGCTATGTGCGCGCCAGTGTGCTGGACGTGATCCATCAGGATTATGTGCGCACGGCGCGGTCGAAGGGCTTGCCCGAACGGCGCGTGCTGACCCGGCATGTGCTGCGTAACGCCGCGCTGCCGCTGGTCACGCTGGTCGGGCTGGATATTCCGTTCTTGCTCGGCGGGGCAATCGTGACTGAATCGATCTTCGCGTGGCCCGGCATGGGGATGCTGTTCATCGAGAGCCTTGAACGCTCCGATTATCCGGTGTTGATGGGCATGTTGATGCTGCTGGCGGTGTTCGTCGTCCTCGCGCAAATCGTGACCGATCTGCTCTATCACGTGGTCGATCCGCGCGTCCGGTTGAAATAGAAAGGCGGTCACGTGCAAAACACCATTCAATCGCGCCCAAAACCCGCGCGGCTGACGGGAGGTCCGTTCGCCGAGAGCATTTTGCAGCGCATGATCAAGCGCTATCGGCGTCATCGCATGGCGATGGTCGGCACGGTCATTCTGATCGCGATCACGCTGTATGTGCTGGTCGGCTCGTCCTTTGTGACCGAACGCTACGCGAACGAGACGGATTTCGCCAACAAGTGGGCAGCACCGTCGGCGGAGCATCCATTCGGGACGGACGCCGCCGGACGCGATGTGCTGGCGCGCACGATCTACGGCGGGCAGGTCACGCTGATCATCAGCCTGCTGTCGATGCTGGTGACGGCGCTGTTGGGGACGGTCTTAGGGCTGCTCTCCGGCTTTTACGGCGGGCTGATCGACAACGCGATCATGCGCGTGTCCGAAGCGATGCTGAGCATCCCGCTGCTGTTTTTGCTGCTGGTCGTGTCAAAGTTCATCGGCGCACAGACCGCACCGATCACCGTGCTCGGACGCGAATTCAGCGGCAGCGTGTTGATCGTGATCCTGATCCTCGGCTTCACAGGGTGGATGGGCTTGGCGCGCATCGTGCGGGCGCAGGTGCTGTCGCTGCGTGAGCAGGATTTCGTCACGGCGGCGCGGGCAGTCGGGGCGCGCAGCGGTTACATCGTCTTCCGGCACGTCATGCCGAACGCGCTCACGTCGGTGATCGTGTACACCACGCTCGGCATCTCGAACGTGATTCTGCTGGAGGCGTATATCGGTTTCTTGGGGACGGGCGTCCAACCGCCGACGGCGAGTTGGGGCAATATGATTCAGCGCGCGACCGAAAAACTGGATGAGGCGTGGTGGATGTGGTTCTTCCCCGGCATGTTGATCCTGCTGACGGTGTTGAGCATCAACTTTATCGGGGATGGCTTGCGCGACGCGCTCGATCCCTATAGCAATAAATGAGGGCGGACGATGCTGCTTTTTTTCAACGGTACGATTCATACGATGGACGCGGCAGCTCCACAGGTCGAAGCGGTCGCCGTCGGAGAGGATGGGCGCATTCACGCGGTCGGCAGCCTCGCGGATGTCGAACGGCTCATCCCGCCGGATGCGCAGCGCGTCAACCTGAACGGGCGTACGCTGATCCCCGGCTTCAACGACGCGCACATTCATGTGCAGTGGTTGGGACTCATGCTCACCCACATGATCGACGCGACGATTAAGAACGCGCCGAACATCCCCGCGCTGATCGCGCTGTACCGGGAACGCGCGCAAACCCGACCGGCGGGCGAATGGATCACCGGGACGGGGTATAACGAGAACTTTCTGCCGGAAAAGCGGCACGTCAACCGCTACGATCTCGATCAAGCGAGTGCCGAACACCCGATGGTGGTCACGCATACCAGCGGGCATGTGACCGTCGCCAGCAGCCGCGCGCTGGCACTTGCCGGAGTCACGCGTGAGACGCCTGATCCGCCGGGAGGACATATCGTCCGCGATGAGCACGGCGAGCCGACAGGTGTGCTCGAAGAAACGGCGATGGAATTGGTCTTCCAGCACATCCCGCCGATCACGACCGACATGCTGGCAGAGGCGATCCGTGCCGCGATGAAACATCAGCTTGCGCTAGGGATCACCAGCGCGACCGATCCGGCGGTCACGCCGTTTCACATCGAGGTGTACCGGATGCTGGAAGCGGCGGGCGAACTCACAGTGCGGATTCACCTGCTGGCGGAACGGCGCAGCGGCGATGTGATCTTTCCGCTGCCGGAGAAGTACATCAGCGACACGCTGCGGCTGGACGCGGTCAAGTTCTTCGCGGATGGCGGCATGACGAGCGCGACGGCGGCGATCTCGATTCCGTACAAAGAGACCGGCACGCACGGGATCATGATCTACGAGACGGAAGACATGGCGGAATTGATGTGGGAGGCGCACGACGCGGGCTTCAGAATCGCCACGCACGCCAACGGCGATACCGCGCTCGAACAGGTGATCAGCGTGTACGAGATGGTGAACGCGCGCAAGCCGGAGCCGCGCCTGCGTCACCGGATCGAGCATCTGGCGCTGCCGACGAAAGATCAT
>JACSRG010000269.1 GCA_014879865.1 Anaerolinea sp. | reverse complement strand
TCGCGCATCTGCTGGAGTTCGGTCAGCAGATTATCTTGTTTTCCCTGCTTCAGCAGCGCTTCGAGCGTCTGCACCTGTAGGTTGAGATAGCCGAGGATTTGCGCCAGTCCATCGTGCATTTCGCGGGCGATCCGTCCGCGCTCGTCGACGACTGCCAGCGATTGCAGTTTAGTCGCCATCAGGCGATGCTGAATCGCGATCACTGCCTGATCTGCCAGCCGTTCCAGACCGATCAGGTCGGTGGATGTGTACGAGGTCGGCGTGAAGCGGGCGCTCCACAGCGCGCCCATCGCGAAATTATCCAAGAGCAGCGGCACAATCGCCGCCGCGCACGCTTTCCCTGAAGCACTGTGACATAACCCGGCGATGGCTTCCGGTTGTTCCACCTCATCGGAGCAGTACGGCATTGCCGTGCGCATCGTCTCGAGGATCAAGGGCGTCTGCACCGGCACACGCTGGTTTGGCTGGAGGCACACCGCGCCCTCCCGACTATCGGCGTAGGCAATGAGCGTCAACTGCTGACCATCGTTGTCGAGCAGCCCAATCGCGACGAAATCCGAGTTGAGCAAGCTTTGCGCCTCGCGCACAATGTCGAGCAGCACGTTATCCATTGAATCCAGTTCGGCGATCCGGCGGCTGATCGTCACCAGTGCGTCCGTCCACCGTTCGGCGACGTGACGCGCCATCGACTGCGCGCGATCCCGTTCGGCTTGCAGCTTCTCGACGCGGCGGCGCTCGGTCGCGTCAAACACGCCGAGGCTGCGCACGACGAAGAAGATCATGGCGAGCGCGGACAGCATCCGCCAGAACTGCACCGGCAGCCCCGTGAATTCGAGCACACGAGCGTAATCCAGCCACGGAATCATGGTGAAGGGCGCGGCATTGGCAACCTGATCCACCGGAGCGGAATTGATGAGGACGCGGTCATAGTCGTAATACGACACGGGACCATAGGGCGCAGCCGGCACGATCAGCCCGACAACCATCGCTTCCGCCAAGAATGCGACCCCGGCTCCGAGCATCAAGCGGCTGAGGTCGTGCAAGCCCTTCCTGTGGTACTCATTGCGCTGCCGGAGGAAGCCAATCGCCGCCATGATGCTGCCGGGCAAATACAGGAGGTAGCGCGACCAGATGTCAATCGGAATGCCAATCGGGGAGGGCGTGACGAACGTCGTCGCCGCGTAAGTGAGCACGAACGCCAGCGGCACAACGGCGATACCGGGAATGATGCGCGCCCAATCGGGCAGGGGGGTCATCTGGGTGAGCATGCCCCAACCGAAGCGCAGCAGGAGCAGCCCGGAAAGCGGCTGCAAGATCACCCGGAGGATTTGCAAAATGCCCACGACATCAATCGACAAGCCGCTGACGAGAAACATGTCGATCCAATCGACCCCGGCATAAGCCAACCCGAAGCCAGCCAGCCATGGGAGCTGCCTTCGCAAGGGAAGGACACCCCCATGACTAAGCTGAAGTAGTGCTGCTAGCCCCAGCCCGCCAAAGGCGAGTCCATAGAAAAAATAGATGATTGGCATTGCGTTGTACTTTTACTTGCTTCACGCCAGCAAACGTGATGCGACTTCTATTTAATAAGTACCTCAATTAAGAACACATTGTCTTGTGAAAGAAATCACCCAATGGAGTGATGTCTGTATGTTAAAGAATCCTTAGAATGAGAAACATGCTTCCAATATCGGAGGCAGCCGGGTCACGCCGAGTTCTGGAGTTCTGAATTGACCGTGCAAAATCAAACTCATGCAGCAGAGTGGACATCACTCTTAACGGGCGAGATGCTGCTGTTTGAACTGCTTGGGCGCGTGCTGTACGCCAACCCCAGCCGCGAATGGGTCGAACCGCTCATCGCCGATGATCTGTTCGAGAGTGTTCCCTTCGCTGAAGATCAAGACGACGTGATTCAAGGCGTGGCACTGCTCAGTCAGTGGCGGCGTACCGTCGGGGCTCAACTCAACGCTGCCGACCTCGTCGATCTGCGCGCTGACTACGCCCAACTCTTCATCGGCAACAACCCGATGAGCGTCCCGCCGTGGGAATCGGTCTACTTCAGCAAAGAACGGCTCACGTTCCAGCAGGAGACGCTCAATGTCCGCCGCTGGTTCGCGCGGCTCGGACTTCAGATCAACCCGGACAGCAAGGACGCCGAAGATCACATCGCCTTTGAGCTAACTTTCATCGCCCGCTGTGCCGAACTTGCGCTTCAAGCGTACGAAAGCCAAAACACGGCGGCGTTTGAGGAACTCATCACTGTCCAGCGGACGTTTCTCCAGCGGCATCTCCTGCGTTGGGGCGGCAAGTGGGCAGAACTGGCTTACGCACACGCGCGGACTGATTTTTACCGGGGGTTGGCACTGGTCGTGCGCGGCGCGCTGCAAGAACTCGCGCAGGTCTTCGACGTGGCTGTCCCGCGCGAAATCCAGTACCCCGGTTTGAGTTCCCAGTGATGCCGAGGGATTGTCATGATCATCTCCATCACCCCGCAGACCCATCACCAGATCAAGAATCCGCTTCTGGCTGAGTATGCCGCCATGTACCTGCGCATCTATGATCGCTTCATGGATCAAGTGCGCGCGAGCGGCATCGGCATCGACCCGGACGATCACAGCACATGGGTTGACGAGAAGCGTCGGCAGTTGGTGCGGAAGGGCGCAATCGTTCGCAACAACGACCACAGTATCTACATCAATGCGATTTCGCCCGCGTGCGTCGCCTGTCGCAAGGGTGTGGGCAGCGCTACATTTTACGTATCCCTCCGCTGCCACCGCGATTGTTACTACTGTTTCAACCCGAATCAGGTCGATTACGAGTTTTCGACCACGCATGAACGTGATCTGGTAGCGGAACTCGATTCGATCCACGCGCAAGGGCAAAAAATCGAGTATCTGGCGCTGACGGGCGGCGAACCGCTGCTGCACAAAGAGCAGGCAGTCGCCTTTTTCGACCGCGCCAGTGCCCATTTCCCGGAGTCGCATAAGCGTCTGTACACCACGGGCGATCAGCTCAACGAGACGCTGCTGCGCGAACTACACGCGGCTGGACTGAAAGAAATTCGCTTCAGTATCCGCATGCATGACTCCGAGAAGGCGCGCCGTCACACACTGGATCAGATCGCGCTCGCCAAGCAGTTCATCCCCGATGTGATGGTGGAAATGCCTATCCTCCCCGGTACGCTGGCGGAAATGCAGACCATCCTGCTTGAGCTAAATCAGATCGGCATTTTCGGGATCAACCTGCTGGAATTCTGTTTCCCGATGAACAACGCCGCCGCCTTCAACGGGCGCGGCTTCCGGGTGAAACAGCGCCCGTTCGAGACGCTGTACTCGTACTGGTATGCCGGGGGTGTGCCGGTTTCGGGCAGCGAACAGGTGTGCCTCGAACTGCTCGACTTCGCCATCGAGCAGGGCTTAACGCTCGGCGTGCATTACTGCTCGCTGGAAAACAAGTTCACCGGGCAGAACTATCAGCAGAACGCCGGATACCCGCTGCCGCGCACGGCGGTGCTGTCGCACAAGGACTTCATGCTCAAGTCGGCGAAGGCGTTTGGCGATGATATACCGGTGGTGCGCCGTGCCCTTGAGCAGCGGAACTACCGCAGCTACGAGATCGACTCGCAGCGCGGGTATCTAGAATTTCACGTCAACCAGATCAGCGCGCTGAAACCGTTGGACGTTGAAATCGGGATTTCGACCAGCACGCTCGAACAGCGTGCCGGGGGATTGGTCGAGCGCGAACTCAAGATCGACCTTACGACCCCAAGAATGTTCAAACTGTCGGATGTCTCGTGATTTCGCAGCATGAGAGATGCCTTACTTAGGAGAATGTATATGCGTCAAAATCAACCATTATCTCAAGTCTTCGACGAGACGTTGATCTCTCGAAGGACGTTCATGAAGTGGGGTACAGCACTCGCCGGGACAGCAGCTTTGGCGAGTACGCTTAGTCCCACGCTTGTGAAAAGTGCTGCTGCTGACGTGCCTGCTGCGGCAGGCGAATCCCAATTAATGACCACCGCTTGCTACCACAACTGCGGCGGGCGCTGCATCCTGTATGCGGAAGTACAGGACGGCGTCGTGAAGCGCATCGTCCCCGATGTTCAAGCGGAAGACGGCGTCGATATGCCGCGCGCGACTCCATGTGTGCGCGGGCGTACGCAGATCAACCGCGTGTATGCCGCCGAACGCCTGAAGTACCCGATGAAGCGAGTCGGGGAGCGCGGCGAGAACCGGTTCGAGCGCATCACGTGGGAAGAAGCGCTGGACACCATCGCCAATGAGATGATCCGCCTCAAAGAAGCCTACGGCAACGAGTCGTTCTTCTTCCACTATGCGAGCGGTACGCAGTGGCGCGGACCCGATGGTCGCGCACCAATCCGCCGCCTATTGAGCTTGTTCGGCGGCTTTACCGGCTACTATGGCACGTACAGCTCGGCATGTTATTCGGCTGCCACGCCCTACATCACCGGCATCGGCTCCAACTCCGTTGACGATATGCTCAATTCCCGATTGGTTGTTCTTTTCAGCGACAACCCCGTCGTGACTCGCAACGGCGGTGATGGTTCTGGTTACTACTGCATGAAGGCGAAAGAGAACGGCACGCGCTTCATCTCGGTTGATCCGGTACTCAATGACTCGGCAGTAGCGCTCGATGCCGAGTGGATTCCGATCAACCCCGGTACGGACGTGGCGCTGATCGCTGCGCTGGCGTATGTCATGGTTCAGGAGGACATCTACGACCGGGACTTCATGGCAACCCATTCCGTCGGGTTTGACGAAAGCACGCTGCCGGAAGGCGCGCCGCCGAACAGCTCGTGGATGGCGTATATCATGGGTGATGCCGACGGCATCGCGAAGACGCCCGAATGGGCAGCTCCGATCACCGGCATTCCAGTTTCGCGCATTGTCCAGTTGGCGCGTGAAATCGCGTTGACGAAACCGTGCTGCCTGATTCAAGGTCTCGGCTGGCAGCGCCGCGCTTACGGCGAGCAGCCGGTCCGCGCGCTGCCGATCTTGGCGGCGATGTCCGGCAATTTCGGCATTCCGGGCGGCGGCACTGGCATGAGGTCGGGCAACGGTACGTCGATCAAGAGCGGCGGCTTCCCCGAACCCACGAATCCGATTGAGGCGCAAATCCCGGTCTTCCTGTGGCCCGACTTCATCACACGCGGCACCGAGATGACCGCCCTCGTCAAGGATGGCGACGGTCTGCGCGGGGCTGAAAGCCTGAGCGCCAACATGAAGTTCATGTGGAATCATGGTGGCAACTGCATCACCAACCAGCACTCGGACATCAACGGCACGATTGAAATGCTGCGCGACGACTCCAAGCTGGAATTGATCGTCACCAGCGAAGTCATGATGACGCCAAGCTGTTTGGTCTCTGACATTCTACTCCCGGCGGCGACCGGTTTTGAAGCCGACAACCTGATCACGGGGCTCGGGGCTGGGCGCGCCAACTGGCTGATGTACAGCCATCAGGTGATTGAACCCCTGTTTGAATCGCGCACCGATCTGTGGGTTGCCGAACAGCTTGCCGAGCGCTTGGGCATTCTGGAACAGTATCAGGAAGGTCACGCGACGCGCGAGGATTGGATGCGCGAAATGGTCGCCGTGACACAGGCTGAATACCCCGACTTCCCGACCTTCGAAGAGTTCAAGGAAGTTGGCATTTACAAACGGTTCACGGCAGGGCAGGTCGTTGCGGGTGCAGCTTTCCGCGAAGACCCCGTCGCCAACCCGCTGCCGACGGAAACGGGTAAGATCGAAATCTTCTCGCCGTACCTGTACAGTTTGAACTATCCGGAAGGGATGCCCGCTATTCCGATGTACATCCCGGAATGGGAAGGCGTTAGCGACCCGCTGCGCGAGAGATTCCCGCTGCTGATGACGACGAACCATGCCGTTCATCGCTCGCACTCGACGTTTGCAAATGTCGAGATCCTGCAAGAGGCGCATCAGCACGTCGTGATGATCAACACGCTCGATGCTGCCGCACGGGGAATCCAGAGTGGTGATACGGTTCGGGTGTTCAATGATCGCGGGACGATTGAGCTAAAGGCGCGTGTGACACCGCGCATTCGTCCCGGCAACGTCAATGTGTGGCAGGGCACGTGGCACAAACCGGATGCGAATGGTGTGGACGTCGGCGGCTGCTGCAACACGCTGACCAAATATCACCCGACGCCGTTCGCGAAGGGGAATCCGCAGCACACGAATCTTGTGCAGGTCGAGAAGGTATAACGAGGAACCCGAATATGGCAAACCAATTAGGATTTTACGTCGATATGACGAAATGCACGGGTTGCAAGGCATGCCAGATCTCGTGCAAGACGGTCAATGAGCTGCCACTGGGCGTGACATGGCGGCGGGTGGTCGAGGTCGCAGGCGGAGAGTGGCTTCAAGATGGCGACCAGTTCATTCCGTCGAACGTGTTCACCTATTTTGTGTCGTCGGCGTGCATGCACTGCGAAAACGCGCTGTGCACGCAGGTCTGCCCGGCAGCCGCGATCACCAAACGTGAAGACGGTATCGTGCTGATCAATCAAGACAACTGCATCGGCTGCCGTTACTGCGAATGGGCGTGCCCGTACGGCGCGCCGCAGTTCGACGCCGAACGCGGTGTGATGACCAAGTGCCACTTCTGCTACGAGCGTCTCGACGCCGGTGAAAGACCCGCTTGCGTGGAAGGCTGCACGTATCGCGCAATCGACTTCGGTCCACTTGACGAACTGCGGGCACGCTACGGCGAATTCGCCTCACCTGCGCCGCTGCCGGATGCGGCGATCACCAGTCCAGCCGTTGTCTTTACGCCGACTTCCCACACCCTCGCCGAGGGATCGCCGATGGGCGAAGTGATGAACCGCGAGGAGCTGTAAACGTGAACACTCAAGAATTGGCACTGGTTATCTATACCATTCTGGTTCAAATGTCTGTGGGCGCGTTCGTCATTCTTGGTCTCGTGCATCTGTACGCGGAGCGCAAGAGTGACCAGAAGAACGCCGATGAAATGAGCGACCGCGCGCTGCTGGCAATCGGTCCCGTCGTGGTGTTGGGCGTAGTGGCGTCGTTCTTCCATCTGGGCAACCCGCTCAACGCATTCCGCGCAATCAATAACCTCGGCACCTCGTGGCTGAGCCGCGAAATCCTGTTTACGGTGTTGTTCGTGGTCGTGGGCGCGGTCTTCGCCATCTTCCAGTGGCGCAAGATCGGCAGTTACCGGCTGCGCCAGCTTATCGCGCTGCTCGCTGCCGTGCTGGGCGTCGCCGTCGTGTACTCGATGGCGAGCATCTATCAGCTCACGTCGCAGCCCGCGTGGAACAGTTTGGCAACGCCGATCACGTTCTTTACCACCGCGTTCCTGCTGGGGGCGCTGGCGTTGGGTGTGGCGTTCGTCGTGAATTACTACATCTTGCAGCGCAAGAAGGACGCCGCCAACATCGAGATTCAGTCGGAAATGCTGCGCACCGTCCTCCAGTGGATCGCCATTGGCTCGATTGTCATGCTGGGCTTGCAGTTGGTGGTAGTGCCGCTGTTCATTTCGCAGCTTTCGGCGGGCAGCGCTGCTGCGGTCGAGAGTGCCGGCAAACTGACCGGTGACTTCGGTTGGATCTTCGCCATCCAGTTAATTCTGGTGGCACTGGGCGCGGGTGTGTTCGGCTTGTTCCTGTACCGGAATGCGCTGCTGAATAATCAGCGGATGATGACGAACTATGTCATCGTCGCCTTTGCGCTGGTGCTGATCGGGGAACTGCTCGGACGCTACCTGTTCTACGCTATTCACGTGAGGATCGGAATCTAAGCCACTAGCCGCAATATTCGGTCAATGGCTTAAGTAGTTTCTCGAATCAAAACCAACATAAGGTTGGGGCGCAGCATGCTGCGCCCCAACACAAAACATTAGGCGATTTTCGGACACCGTAACCCAGAGGAATGGACACTTGGGGTTACGGGTTTTCGCGTTCAGAGCGCAGAAAGTCGAAATCCGCGCCGAGGTGTGCCTGCTGAATGTGAGAGCGGTAGAGCCAGTCGTAGCCGCGACCGGTGGGCGGCGAAATCGGCGGTTGTTCCGCGCGCCGCCGCTCCAATTCGCGCGCATCGACGAGCAGGGATAACCGGCGCTGATCGACGCTCAGTTCGATGCGGTCACCGCTGCGCACGAGTCCCAATGTGCCGCCGACCGCCGCTTCCGGCGATACGTGCAGCACGACCGTGCCGAATGCCGTCCCGCTCATGCGCGCGTCCGAGATGCGCACCATGTCTTTGACGCCAGTTAGCTTGCGCGGAATCGGGATATAGCCCGCTTCCGGCATACCCGGGCCGCCGACCGGACCCGCGTTTTGCAGCACGAGGAAGTCATTCGGCTGCACGTCGAGATCGGGATCGTCAATCCGTTGACTCAGATCGCCGAGCGATGAAAATACGACCGCGCGTCCGGTGGTATTGAACAGCGCCGGGGTTGCCGCCGAGCGTTTGAGCACCGCGCCCTGTTCGGCGAGGTTGCCGTACAACGCAACCAGCGCCCCGTTGGACAGCAGCGGTTGTGCCGCCGGATGAATCACCTGCTGCCATGCCGGGAAGGTATAGTCTGTCGCCGCCAACTGCTCGCCGAGCGTGTGCCCGGTGACGGTCAAGGCGTCGAGGTGCAGCAGGGGTTTGATCTCTTGCAGCACGACGGGCAGCCCGCCCGCACGGTAAAAATCCTCCATGTAGTAGTCGCCGGTCGGCTTGAGATCGACCAGCACGGGCGTGCTTTCGCTTAGCGCATCCAGCGTCTTCAGATCGAGGTGAATGCCGAGCCGCCCCGCAATCGCCGTGAGGTGGATGATGGCGTTGGTCGAACCGCCAATCGCCAGCAGCACCCGCAGCGCGTTCTCAAACGACGCCTGTGTGAGGATTTGCGACGGTCGGCGGCGCGCTGCCGCCATTGCGACGGCAAGTTTGCCGCTGGCTTCGCCGTGACGTAGGCGCTCGGCGTGGACGGCGGGTACAGCCGCGCCGCCGGGGAGCATCATGCCGAGCGCTTCGAGCACACACGCCATCGTGCTGGCGGTGCCCATCACGCCGCACGTGCCTGCTGTCGGCGCAAGCTGACTTTCTGCCTCGTCGATCTGTTCGCGGTCGATTTCACCCCGACGGTAACGCGCCCAGTAGCGGCGGCAGTCCGTACACGCGCCGAGTCGTTCGCCGTGATAGCTGCCCGTGAGCATCGGTCCCGCCGCCAGCGCAATCGCCGGGATGTCGGCGCTGCACGCGCCCATCAGCAGCGCGGGGAGCGTCTTGTCGCAGCCGCCCATCAGCACGACGGCGTCGAGCGGCTGCGCCGTGAGCATGACCTCGACATCCATCGACATCAAGTTGCGCATCATCATCGCACTCGGCGACAGGAAGACCTCGCCGAGCGAAATCACCGGGAATTCGAGCGGCAGACCCCCTGCCTGCCACACGCCGCGCTTGACCGCCTCCGCCAGTTCGCGGAAGCCGCGATGGCAGTTGTTCAGCTCGCTGTAGGTGTTGACGATGCCGATGATCGGCTTGCCGAGCGCTTCGGCGCTGAAGCCCATCGACTGCGCGAACGAGCGGCGCAAAAACAGCGCAAACTCCCGGTCGCCGTATTCGGTCAGGCGGTTGGCAAAGCCGTGTTCAGTCATGCCTGCTCCCTAAAGCGCCATCGAGACGAAGCGCGCTTCCATGTATTCGTGCAGACCTTCTTCCGCGCCTTCGCGTCCCCAACCGCTCTGCTTCATGCCGCCGAAGGGTCCCTCCGCCGTTGCGGGGACGAGATCGTTCACGCCGACGATGCCGAATTTCAGCCCTTCGTAGCATCGGACGGCAGTCGCCAGATCGCGCGTGATGGCGTAAGCGGCGAGTCCGTAGGGGGTGTCGTTCGCCAGCTTGAGCGCTTCCTCGACACTGCTAAACGGCGAAACGGGCATGACTGGTCCGAAGATTTCTTCATGGCTGACCCGCATCTCACGGGTAATGCCTGTGAGCAGAGTCGGCTCGTAGAAATAGCCCTGTCCGAGCGCGTCCGGGCGCGCGCCGCCGGTCACGACGATGCTGCCGTGCCCGACCGCATCCGCTACCAACCCCTCGACTCGACCGCGCGCTGCCGCCGTGATCAAGGGTCCTGTCGTCACGTTTGTTTGCAGACCGTCGCCGACGACCAGCCCCTTGATCTCCTGCTGGACGGCGTCGATGAAGTCTTCGTAGATCGACTGCTGGGCATAGAAGCGGGTCGGCGAAATGCACACCTGACCATTATTGCGGAACTTCGCCTGTACCGCCTGTTTCGCCGCCGCTGCGACCTCGGCATCGTCGAAGATCAGCACGGGGGCGCTGCCGCCGAGTTCCAGCGACAGCCGCTTGAGACCGTCCGCCGCGCCGCGCATGAGCAGCCGCCCGACGCGCTGCGATCCGGTGAAACTGATTTTGTCCACACGCGGGTCGGTCAAGAAGATATTGGCAATCGCTTCCGGTTCGCCATTCACGAGATTGATCACGCCGGGGGGGATGCCTGCTTCTTCCAGAATATTGACCGCCGCCATTGCGCTCATCGGGGTGAATTCACTCGGACGGGCGACGACTGTACAGCCCGCCGCCAGCGCCGCCGACCATTTGCGCACGGGCAGGTAGGCGGGAAAGTTCCATGCGGTGATGGTCGCTACCACGCCGACCGGCGCGGGGATCGACATCAGGCGCTTTTGTGCCCGTCGCGCCGGAATCGTGCGCCCGTAGGCGCGCTTGCCCTCTTCCGCGAACCAGTCGAAGAGGTCGGCGCAGGCTGTCCATTCGCCGCGCGCTTCGCTCAACGGTTTGCCGCATTCGCGCGTCATGATTGGCGCGAGTAGATCGAGCCGTTCGCGGATCAGATCAGCGGCACGGCGCAAAATCGCCCCGCGTTCGTAGGCGGTCATTGCCGCCCACATCGGCTGAGCGTTCGCCGCCGCTTGGACTGCCGTCTGCGCGTCGTTTGCGTCGCCGAAGGGAACGGAGGCGATCACCGCTTCGGTCGCCGGATTGATCACGTCCCATGTGCGCCCGCTCAGCGCGTCACGCCACTCGCCTTGAATGAAATTCTGGTAGCGCATTACAGCCGCTCCTCTGACTTTTCCCGTTCATACTGCGCGCGCCGCTCTGGATAATAGCCGGGCACGGGTACATCCCACCAGCCGGGCGCTTGACCACCGGACGTGCCGCGCTGCGTATCGACCATGATTTCGACGACGGCAGGCGCGCCCGAAGCGAGCGCCGCGCGCAGAGCAGGGGCGATCTCGTCGGGATGCGTGACGCGCGCGGCATGAGCGCCGAACGCGCGGGCAGCATCGGCGAGGTGCGGGGTGATCGCTTCCTGTTCCTGCTCGAACATCGAGCCGTAACTTGCGCCTTCCCCGTAGGCGATCTCCTGCAAATCGCGGATTGCCTGCCAGCCCTGATTATTGACGACGACCGCGACCGCCGGGATGCCGTACTGTACCGCCGTCGCGATCTCCTGAAACGTCATGAGGAAGTCGCCGTCACCGACCATCGCTACGACCGGACGATCCGGCGCGGCGAGCTTCGCGCCCATCGCCGCCGGATAAGCCCAGCCCATCGTGCTGAAGCCGCCCGCCGAGATGTAGGTGCGCGGCAGCGTGAACTCCATTTCCTGATACAACTGCGCCTGCACGTTCCCCGACGAGGTGAGAACCAGTGCGTTGGCGGGCAGCACACGCCGCACTTCGGCGATGGCGCGTCCCATCGTGACCGGGCTTTGACTCGACTCGCGCAGCGGGCGGATGCTGGCGAACCAGTCGGCGACGCGCTGGCGAATTTCGTTCGTATACGGCGACTGCTGCCATGCCCGCGCGGGGGTAAGTTCCGATACCCGGTCGATCAACGCGGACAATACCGCCTGCGCGTCCCCGACGATGCCGACTGCGACCGGATAGTTCTTGCCGATCTCATACGGATCGATGTCGATGTGAATCAGCTTGCTCGGCGGAATGCTGAATGATTCGCCGGGTTTGTATGAACAGGTGGCTTTGTCGGCGAAGCGCATACCGACCGCCAGCAGCACATCGGCGTTGGCGGTCATGGCGTTGCCGCACGTCGTCGCATTCGTGCCCATATGCCATGCATAGAGCGGGTGATCTTCGGGGAACGCGCTTTTGCCCTGCATACTGGTCACGACGCACGCGCCGAGATGTTCCGCCAACCGCAGCACTTCCACCTCTGCGCCAGAGAGGATCACGCCGCCGCCAACCACGATCACCGGGCGCTGCGCCCCAACGAGCAGGGCTGCCGCCGCCTCAATCGCGGCGGAGTCGCCGTTGATGCGGTTGTGCGGGCGGCGGTGCGGCGAATCGGCAACTGCCGGATCAACGTCGATGGTTTGCGCCTGCACGTCCATCGGCAGGGTGATCACGACGGGTCCGGGGCGTCCGGTGAGCATCGTGTTGAAGGCTTGCCCCATCGCGCGCGGAATCTGCGCCGCATCGTCGATGCGCCACATCCGTTTGACGACCGGATCGAACATCGCGGGCAAATCTGACCAGCGCTGGCGTTCGATCTCTTGCAGCACGCCCGTGCCGCGCATATGAACATGGGTTTCGCCGACGAACTGAAGCACGGGCACGGAATCAACGTAGGCGGTCGCCAGCCCGATCACCGTGTTGGTCGCGCCCGGTCCAATCGACGTGAATACCGCCAGCGGCGACCCTTTCGCGCGGAAGTAACCATCCGCCATGTGCACGGCTGCCTGCTCGTGGCGCGGCATGATCAAGCGCAGACGGTCGCGGGAGCGGCGGAACGCATCGACCAGCGCGAGGTTGCCATGACCGCTGATGCCGATCACGTAGGGCACGTTCTCCTGTGCCAGCATATCGACGATGATTTCTGATCCGGTCAGCTTCATGAGGACACCTCCAACCGGACACTCTGCCCGATCCGCGCGGATTCCTGCGCTGCCAGCGTGAAGCGCAGCACCTCACGTCCCTGTTCGCCGGTGAGGACGGGCGGCGCGCCGCGATGATATGCGTCGATGAAGTGGCGCGTCGAGTTGATGAAGCTGTGTTCCCATCCTACTGGCATGTCGGAATAGGTGAAGGTCTGGCGGTCACGATACATGATGACCGGTGGTACATCCATCATTTTGCCGTGTCCGCGCGTCACCCAGATCACACCGCGCGTCCCGGTGATCTCGATACGGTCGTCCTGCGCGTAATGCGCGGTGTCGAGGACGAGCTGCGGCGAATACACGACTTCAAGCGATCCGTAGCGGTTGTTAGGGAACTTCCATGAGACGAGCGCGGGCGAATCGAGGATGTAGCCCGGTTCGCGTTCCGTCGCGCCGATCCACGCATGGACTTCTTCAGCCAGCCCCATAAAATGCCACGCCAGCGCAAACTTGTGATGCCCGTCGTCGAAGACAAGGGGACCGCCGCCGCACGTCTCCGACTTGAAGCGCCATTCTTCGGCAGCACGCGGGATATTCCACATCGATGGGCTGGTGCCGGAATTGCTCTTGATGCGAATGGTCAGCGGATCGCCGATCTCCCCGGCGTCGATCAAGGCTCTGGCGCGCTGCACCGGCGGGTAGAAGATGAAGTTTTCGAAGACTTTGAAGATCACGCCTGCCTGTTTCGCCGCCGCGATCATCTCGTCGGCTTCGGTGAGTGTGAGCGCCATCGGCTTTTGCAGGGAAATATGCTTCCCGGCAGCCGCCGCGTCGAGTGCCGCCTGATAGTGCAGGTGATGGGGGAGGAGGATTTCGACCAGATCGACTTCAGGCAGCGCGAGGAGGTCATGGTAATCGGTGAAGATGTGATCATCGGCAACGCCCCACTGCCGCCCACGACTTTCCGCATTCTCGCGCACGACATCGGCGACGGCGACGATCTTTGCGCGCGGGTTGACAAGGTATTCGATGGCGTGTAGGTCGGAAATGCGTCCTGCGCCGATGATACCAACGCGTAAAAGCTCCATTATTCAAACCTCGTTGTGTAATAAGCAACTTTGTTGCGATATATACCACAAAAAATACGGAGGAGCAACACCCCTCCGTATGCAGCAGCTAGCTCCGGCGGAACGACAACCGGTTCGACAGCGCGCGCGCAATCTCGCAGACAACGGCGGCGGTTTCGGGCATGCGCTCAAGATTCATGCGCCCGGCGGGTCCCGAAATGCCAACCGCGCCGACGACTTTGTTGTCATGGTTGTAGATGGGCGCGGCGATACAGCGCACATCGTAGTTGTACTCTTCGTCGTCCACTGCGTAGCCCTGCTTGCGCGCTTGAGCCAGATGCACGCGCAGCATATCCGGGTCGGTGATGGTGCGCGAGGTGAACGGGACGAGCGGTTCCGGCAGGTCGAACGAGCCGAAGCTGATCAGCGCCTTACCGAGCGCGGTGCAGTGGAGCGGGGCGAGTGTGCCCACGCGTGTGTTCACGCGCAGCGTCGCCGGAGATTCGACCTGATCCAGATACAACACTTGATTCTGCGCCAGCACACCGAGGTGCGCGCATTCACCCGTCCGATCCACCAACTGCTGCAAAAATGGTCGCGCTTGGTCGCGCAGCGGCATCCGATTGAGCAGGGCTTGACCGAGCACGACGACCTGTGGTCCAAGGCGGTAACGGCGCGTGCTGGCATCCTGTTCGGCATATCCGTAGTAGGCGAGCGTCTGCATCACCCGTGAAATACTGCTCTTGTCCATGCCGAGGTGTTCGGCAATTTCGGTTATGCCGAGCGTGTCTTCCGCGGCAGCAAGAAGATCGAGAATCTTCAAGCCGCGCGCCAGCGATTGTATTTCCGTCAAGTGAATATCCTGTGACCAGTTAAGGGATCGAGCATCTTAAGTGTTGTACATCATACAACTCGTACCGGGACATGTCAATCAAAGCCCGAGGTAATTGACAAAGATGAAACGCGGTTGTATATTGAGCAACAAACCCGGAATGCAAAACTGATCAAGTAGGTGAGGAGGTGCTGCGCACCAGAGCTTCAAATAGTGTTCTCTGCGTTTAGCATGGTATTGCAGGAGATTACGATGAAAATTCGCTTGTTCGCATTACTGCTTATGCTTGTGCTCGCCTTGGGCGTTCTGCCTGCCATCGCACAGGATGCCCCGGAAGAGACGTTCGTCACCGTCATGCACTATTTCACGGGCGAACTCGGTCGCGAAGGTCTGAATCAAATCTTCTCTGACTTCCAGACCGAAAGCGGCATCACCGTTTTTGACAACCCCATCGGTCACGAAGATTTCAAGACGACGATCCTCGTCATGGCGGCGGGCGGCGACCTGCCGGATATGTTCTCGTACTGGGCGGGAGCGCGTACTCAGTTCGTCGTGGACAGCGGTCGCCTTGCACCGATTGATGAATGGTGGGATGCCAACAACCTGAACGACGTCGTCCCGGCGTCGGTTGCAGAAGGCGCGACGATGTATAACGGTCAGCGCTATTTCGTGCCGTTTGGCTATCACTATGCGGGTCTGTTCTACAACCCGGCGGTGATGGAAGCGGCGGGCATTACCGAATTCCCGACCGACTGGGAGGGCTTCATCGCCATGTGCGATACGCTGCTGGCGGCAGGCGTCAAGCCGTTCGCGCTCGGTTCGATGAACCGCTGGCCCGCGCAGTTCTGGTTCGATTATCTGCTGCTGCGCACGGCGGGACCCGAATATCGTGCGCAGTTGATGGCGGGCGAAGCTGCCTACACCGATCCCGAAGTGGTGCGTGCGATGGAACTGTGGAAAACGTTGGTCGATGCGGGTTACTTTGTGGACGACGCCAACGCGTATGACTGGACGGACGCCGCCGATCAGGTTGCCAATGGCGAAGCTGCTATGACCCTCATGGGCACGTGGATCACCGGCTACTGGGATGGCAACGGTCTCGTCCCCGGCGAAAACTACGACTTCTTCCCCTTCCCGGCAATTGATGAGGGCGTTTCGCAGGCGGTCGTCGGTCCGGTTGACGGTTTCGTCATGTCGGCGAACGCTGACCACCCGAATGCGGCGCAGGCACTCGCGCTGTACCTGTTGACGGATACCGATGCACAGGCGACATGGGCACTGGGGCAGGGCGCGCTTTCGCCGAATGTCAACGTCGATCCGAGCATTTACACCCCGGTGATGCAGCACGCCGCCGAAGTGGTTGCCGCCGCGCCGACGTTCGCCTTCAATTATGACTTGGCGACAACCCCGCCGATGGCGGAGGGCGGTCTCAACATGTTCGCTCAGTTCATGAATGACCCGAGCGGCTACATGGATTATCTGGCACAGACCGAAACCGTAGCAGTCGAAGTCTTCCAGAAATAAAATACCTAAAACAACAGCGGTGTGGAGAGGGGACGCATGTTCCCTCTTCCCGCCCGAATTAGAGGTTTTTTGCTTATGGCTCGGTCACGCTGGTTCTGGCGGATCGCGTTTTTGTCGATACCGCTGCTGCTGTACCTCGTCATCGTCGTCGGTCCTCTGCTTTACTCGTTCTTCTTCAGCCTGACGGACTGGAACGGCTTCAGTTACGATTTCAACTTTGTTGGTCTCGAAAACTTCGGCAAGATTTTCGTCGATCCGCTGTTTGGCGGCGCGATCAAGAATACGGTGATCTGGATGATCGCCGCGCTGACGATCCCGACGCTCGGCGGTTTGGCGCTGGCGCTGGCGTTACAGACGCAACTGCGCGGGGCGCGGTTGTTCAAGTCGTTGTTCTACCTGCCGATCTGCCTATCACTGGTGGTCGTCGGGCAAATCTGGATCTGGATCTATCAGCCGCGCTGGGGCTTGCTCAACCTGACGCTCGACAGCGCCGGTTTGTTCGATGTGTCGCGCGCGTGGCTTGCCAGCCCGGAAACGGCGCTTGCCAGCGTGAT
>JACSRG010000564.1 GCA_014879865.1 Anaerolinea sp. | reverse complement strand
TGGAGCATGATGTCGAACGGTTCGATCAGGAACGTGCGGACGGAGTTGCTCATCGCGCTTCCTCCGCCAAGGGCGCATCGACGAATACCAGCCCATCGCCGCGATCCAGTTCGCGCGGACGGACGAAGGTCACCCACTCGCGCAGATCGAGATCGACCAGCGCGACCGGCGGCGCGAATACGACCTCGCCCTCCAAGCGCGCCAGTTCGAGCGGCAGGTCGATCCCCCGCGCCAGTTCGCCGAGCAGTCCGGTCGGATGTGCCGCCGCGTGGAGCAAGAGCGACCCGCGCAGCCTGAACACCAGACGCTGCCAGAGCGGCAAGCCGCCGTTGAGCGCGGTGAGGAGGATGAGCGCCAGCCCGATGAGCGCACCAACCGGCAGGGCGAGACCGGGCAGGGTCACGCGGAGCAGCGTGTAAGTCAGCCCACCGCCGACCGCACCGAGCAGCAGGCGTTTGAACGGGATACCCCCGAAGCCTTTCTCGTCGCGCCTGAGGACATGCGATTTGAAGTCAGCCGCCATTCGTCGCTTCGCTCCCAGTGGAAAGTTAAAAGTCAAAAGTTGAAAGTGGTTTGCTCTCACTTTTAACTTTCTACTTTCAACTTTTAACTAAACGTAATGAGCGCGGTGACGGACGAGGCGAAGACGACGAACAGCAGCCCGATCACGACCTGTGAGGCAGCTTTGGGGTTATCGCGCTTCCAATCAGAAATGATCGGGAGGCTCGAACCCATGTACATGATGCCGAGACAAACAAACCCTATCACCGCGACAATTGGCGCGATGATCTGCGCCACATCGCGAATGTCATTGAACAAATCCTGTACTGCTTGTGAGAGATCCACGCGCACGCGCTCCTTGACAGCTTGAGAACGAAGTGCCGGGGGAGCGTGGAGGTCGAAGACCGCTCACCCCGACTATTCTCAGCGTAGCAAAGTGGAGCCTTGAGAAAGTGGGAAAATTACGGGGTCAAGGAATTATGACTCTAACTTGAGACCCGAAGCGCAAAGGTGATCCCTAGTCGGTTACTCGCCACTGACACGCCACCGCTGCGTTGACTCCGCTGCCACTTCACCTTGGAGCTCCCCTATAATGGAAGCAAATCTTGAGAAGCGGATGTTTCCACATGACACGCTCGTACCCTTTGCTGTTCGCCCTCGTTCTCTGTTTCCTGTTTCTCTCAGTTTCGCTGGTTGCTGCCCAAGCTGACGGCGGCTTACCCCCACTCGAACCCATAACTTCTATAAACGCACAACGCATCGAATTGTTGGCAACCCTCGGGCGTGGCGTCATGCAGTGGCTTGAGTGGTCGCCCGACGGTGAGATCATCGCTGTGGGAACGCCAACTACGCTCTGGTTCTATTCCAGTCAGAACTTGCTGGCTCCGCCAACATCGCTTCCGATCTCCGGAGCAGTTGCTCTGAATCATGATTGGTCGCGCTTGGCGCTGGCAACTTCCGCCGGGCAAATCGAGTTTTGGAATCCCTTCACACGCGAATTCATCCAGCGTTGGGATGTCGGTGATATAGACATTTCTCAACTCCAATTCAGTGAGGATGGACAGCTTTTTCTCGTTATCGGGCGACAGGAGGGAGAAGAAACGGTTGCTGTCTGGGATATAGCGACTGAATCCGTTCGACTTGTCGATAGATTAGGGCAACTCGATTATAAGAGGTGCCGCTTCAGCCGTGACAGCCGCTGGTTGGCATGTTCCTATAGTCATTCTCTCGGTGAAAACCAAGGTTATGGTGGTTTTATTCGACTGATGGATTTACAGTCACAAGCTATCATCGAATTGAGCGACCTTTACGAAGTGCCGTTGGCATTTGACTTCACAGCAGATAGTCAACAGCTCTTCGCTGCGGGACGCGAACGTGGTTCGGTCAACATTTGGGATGTGGCGAGTGGGGCACTGCTCTCCACCCATCAATATGATGTTCAAGACCCTTTCAATCTCGGCTTTAGCCCGGACGGAAACACCTTTGTCTTTGGACATAATCCTGCACAGCTCATTGACCAGACGACCTTGGAACCTATTGGTACGCTTTACAGTTCAAACCCAGTGAACAACGGCTATCTCAATATGTTCGCCTACAATCCGAATGGCTCTCAAATTGCGATCAATGGCACCGGACGCGACATCTTGCTTTTTTTCGTACTGCCCTCATTTGAACCTGAAATTCGTCTGAATTGGTCACCGATTGCCCTTGCCTATAACCGGGATGGAACCATATTGGCAGGAATTGGTGACGATAACAGCTTGCATTTGATTGATGCGACAACGGGGGATGAATTGGGTCAGATTCGTCATGACCGGTTGAGTCATCCGCAAATGATTGGTAACGGGCTCCTGCTTGCCGACAACATTTATTCGCCGCAAGGCGTAAGCCCGAACGACAACATTGAGAGTGTATTCTGGACGCTGCCTGATCTACATCAGCAAACGGTTATCTTCGACACCCCCTATCCCGTTCGCGGTGTAGAGTACAGTCTTCCCCTTGAGACCTTCATCCTCTATACGAACTCAAACTGGCGCACGCTCGTTTGGCGACGAGATGCAGTGCAAGTATTTGATGGCATCTTCTCTCAACTCGCACCGAATGGCAGACTGCTTGCTCTAGGCAATTGGGAGCATACCGATCTTGTCGATCTTGAAACGGGACAAATTCGCTTTCAACTCGAATCCGCAGGATTTACGCAGCACATGTATTTCAATGCAGATAGTACACGTTTATATGTACTTAGCGGGGATGAAGAGAATCGTATTCCCTACGAACTGCGTATCTGGGAAACGGACACCGGGTATTTGCGGCGTATCGTCCGTTTTGACGAGCGGGTCGAAGAATTCATCGTTAGCCCCAACGAACTCTACATCGTTACTCGCGGTTGGAATACAGGAGAACTGCTTCTGACGTACTTGCCTACGCGGGGGGAGCGAATACTCAGTGATCGGTCATTGCGAGGGGATTTTGAAATCGACTCCGAAAGTCGTTATGTTGCCTTTAGCGTTGAGGATAGCCCATTCGAAATATACGATATTGTCCAAGACGAATTGCTCAATTTAGAAACAGCGGAAATTCCCGACTTCTATTATGGGGTACCTGAAGTCGCGTTTGTGCCAGATACAACACTCTTGGCGTTTGAAGATTGGCGCAGGCAAAGTTTGACTCTGCTAGAGGTCAGCACGGGCGCGATTGTAGCTGAACTGAAAAGCTACGGTGTTCCAGACCGCCTCGAAACCATTGACTGTATGGTTACTTCGCCCGATGGCACACTTCTAATCACGAGTGGCACCGATGGAGTAGTTCGATTATGGGGAGTCCCAGCGCAATCGCCAAGTGATGGAGGCTAAACCAGCCAGATCGCGCGCATTAAGTTCCAAAATGCAGTGCGTACCGCCATGTACCTACGCCTAGGTCGCCGTATGGCTCACCTTGCCAAAGCCAGATCAGGGTTAGGTTCGCCACCTGATCGGGCATCAAGACAAGAGATGGTAAACCTTCGGCGGGTTGGTGTGGACCAGCAGATGTTTCAACATAGCTGAATGCTATCCAGATATGATCGGGCGTGATCGTCAGCGGTTCGTTCGCGCCATTGTACAAGCGAAATTCGGTGATGATCTGCCCGTTCCCGTAGCGTACGTGGATGAGCTGTACGTCCAAGCCCGCGAAGGGGTGCGGTGTTGGCGAGGGCGTCTGTGAGAGAGTCGGCAGGGGAACAGGCGTGGGCAGAGACAGCCCGCTCGTCAGTTCCCCGGCGCGGGTGAGTTCCTGTTCGGGCTCGTACGCCGCCGTAATCAACGTGCGCGTCGCTGTTGGCAAGCCGTCGGCGTCCGTCTCGCCGAGCAGCAGCAACGCCAACCCCGGCGTGATCTGCCGGAATATCCCGGTGTCGCTGCGCCGCACCTCCGTTTTCGCCTCGAAGGCATAGGTCAGGATCGCCCCTGTGTTCATCTGCACGCGAAACTCGCCGCCGGCGTCCAGTGCGGCAAACCACGCGGCGTTCTCCTCCGACCACGGGATGCCGATCACCGGACGCACCGTCATGCCGCTCAGGTAGGAGGCGGTGTCGGGGTTCGGGTCGTAACGCCATTCGGAGGCGCGCACCGCGCGCCGCTGCACCACCCACACGCGCGGAACAGGGCTGTCGGGCAGCGTCACCTGCACGTTGATCGGGTAGAGCGCGGCGCGTCCGCCTTCCCCGCCTTCGATGACCTCGTCCTGCGCTTCGAGCGCGAGCGGTGTCGGCGTGAGCGACCGGCTAAAGGTGGGGGTAAGTGCCGGTTCGGTGCGGTCGCCGCCCCGCAGCGCGAACAGGGCGATCATGATCAGCGCGGCAGCCAGCAGCGGCACGAGCCGTTTGAGCGAGGGTTGGCTGACCGGTGCAGCCGCTTCCGGCGCATCGAGCGCCGTGCCGATGCGCGCTGCCGTTTGCACCCGTCCCGGCGTCCGCGCCCAGCGCGCGCCAACCGGCACGAGCGCCGCCTCATGGTAGCGTTTGAGCAGCGCCAGCGCGACCTGCCGTTCCTTCGCGTCCGAGCCTTCCGCGCCCGCCTGCCGCACCTCGCGTTCATACGCCGTGCGGTAGACGCGCTGACGGTCGGTCGGCACGAGTTCCCACAACTGGCGCAGGTCGGCGGTGGGCAGGGCGCGCAGTTCCGCCACCGTGTGATAGGTCAAACTCTCGCTCATTCCGCGTCTCCGGTTTTGATCTGTCCGCGCGCGGTGATGCGGTCGGGTAGCAGGCGCGCCGTGACTTCCAGCCGCCCGACGCGCCGTCCGGCTTCCTCCGGTGCAACTTGGTGAATGGTGCGGGCATGATCGACCAGCGCCGCCCGTAGATCGTCGGGCAGCGCGCGTTCGGGCGATTGCTGGACTGCCCGCGCTGCCCGTTCGGTCAGTTCCGGCGAGAGTCCGAGCCGAGCCGCTTCATCGGCGAACATGCCGAAGCGCGCCAGATCACGCTGGATGGCGGGTTGGTCGCCGACGGGCGTGACGCCCAATGCCCGCGCCATGAGCGCCGCCGTCGTCAGGTGATCGACTGCGCCCGGTTGATCGCCGCGTTGGGTGTGGAGCAAGCGGATCACATCGCCCATGACGCTCGCCACATCTGCCGCGCCGGTCACGCGGAGCTCGCCCGTCAAGACCGTCAACCGTTCGCTGAGATGCTGCTCCAATTCTTCGCCGCGCATGTCCGCCGCGCCGCTCTCATCCACCGGGAGCGGCGTGAACTGTCCCATGCGCCGCCGCGCCGGAGACAGGGGGATGACTTCGCCCTGCTCGTCGAGCGTGTACTCGTCCGCATCCGCTGCGCGTTTCGCCTTCGCCCCCTTCGGCGTTGACCAGTCGCCGAGCCCCTCCCCGACCGCCGGGACGAGCATCGGGCGGGACAGCACCCGTCCCTGTTCGTCGTACTCGGCTTTCTCTGGATCGCGGTTCGTCGCAGCATCGTTCCGACCAGCGGACCCGCCACCCGACCGACCAGCGGGACATCCGCCGCGACGCGCCGGGTCGCCGCGCCTTCGCTGAACTGTTCCGCCGCCTCGCCGAGCGCCGTCCCGCGCACGCCGGGGAGATACGCCAGCGTCCGCGCCGCCCCGGTCACCGGCTGCACACCGCCGAAGGTCACGCCCGCCGCCTGCGCGGAGGTCGCGCCCTGCCGTAAGGCGGACAATCCCGCCAGCGCATTCGAGCCGGCGCTCACGCCCGCGCCCAACGCCCCGGCAGCGGTGGCGACACCCGCCGTCGTCAGTCCCGCGCCGAGGACGGCGGCGCTCGCCGGGGAAATGACCGCGCCGCCCGTCACGCCCCCGAACGCGCCGAACAGCCGGTTGAACGAGTTCCAGACCGCTTTCAAGCCGGAGAACAGCACAACCACCATGAAGACGAGACAGATCAGCCCCATGCCGAGGACGACGATCACGTTGCCCGCCGCCGTGCCGATCAGGAAGAACGACACGACCAGCGACTGAATCAGCGCGATGACGACGGTCTGGACGATCAGTTCGATCCACAGGTCGATGATCGAGCGGGCGATGACTTCGGTCTTCTTGAAGAAGGCGAACAGCACCGCGATGCTGAACGAGAGGAAGGTCAGCCCTTGCGCCAGCGTGAGCAGGAGCGCGACCAACTGCTCGACCACGCCGAATAACACCAGCGACCACGCCGTGAGTAGGCGTCCGTGCGCTGCCGCCGCCATGTTGATACTGGCGTTGCGCTGTTCCTGCGTCATCAAGCCGAAAAAGAGCGGATCGCGGTCATTGGCGAAGAACGACCCCGGTCGCCGCCAGTCCCACGGGACGCTGCCGGCTGCCCACGTCCCGGTGATCGGGTCGGCAGGGTGCGGCGGGCAGTGAAGGTCGCGCTGGGGCGGGAAGTAACCCATGATGTCGATCCCGTCCGCGCGCAGGTAGGCGAGTGCCACGTCGATGCCATCAAGCGTCGGCGTCCACACGCCGGGGAGGAACGTCCCGAAGTTGTCGCACAGGGGGAACATCCCCAGATCGGTACTCTCCACCGCGCCGAGCGAACTGAACGCTGATCCGGCTGCTGCCTGCAAGCCGCTGAGGGTCGAGGTATAGAACGCGCCGCCCACCGCGCGCCGGAAGTCGTTCATCCCCTGATAGAGCGACGGTCCCAACGTGAAGAAGAGCACCGCCGCCAGATACCACGCGATCGCGCTTTTCGCCTCCACGACCCGAAGGCGGGCGAAGGCGGCGAGCATGTAGGTGATGCCCAGCACGAACAGCGCGACGACGAAGGCGAGGCTGACGACGGTCTGCAAGCCGGCGTTGGTCTGGGCGATGAGCGGCGCGAATGCATTGGTGATCAGCCAGCCATTCAGGAGTTCCACCGTGTAGCCCATCATGAGGAAGGCGCGCAGCACGCTCCAATGGATGCCCGCCAGCGAAAAGAGCAGGTTGTACCAGAGCGAATCGAGCTGGATTTGCAGCCCGCGCAGCAGATCGTCGATAATGATCATTGTCTCCTCCTCAGTCTGCCGTTGTTAGTTCGAAGGCGATCATGACCGTAGTTCTCCACCTACCCATCAAGTTGACACTTCCCGAAACACTGCGCCTGATACCCCGCGATGAAGACATCAACCCTTTGTGCCTTGCTCTGGCGACGCTACGCTTTGACCTCGTCGATTCGCTTTCGCTGTCAGCACAACCCCACCTTGTGATTTGCAGGCTCAGTCCGCAGCAAGCAAAACGGTTGCCCGCGAATCACGGTGGGTACATGATCAAATTGACTGAGGGGTACGAACTGCACCTCAAGGAATCGGAGGTTGAAAACTGGCTGCGTTTCTACCTCGCCTATCACCGTGATGGTATTGGGTCTGTCGATCACATCGATCTGCAATATCCGCTTGGACAGGATCGCCTCGCGGACCCAAGAATGACCGTGATCCTTCAAGTTCCCAAAGCACAAATTTCATCTCCTCGTCCTATGGAATAAGACCGGGTTGGTTGGCGGCGTCGAGCAGCAGCGTGAACGTGTTCGGCGCGCCATTCCGGTTGTTCGACACGTCCCACGCTTCGCCGAAGTACGGCACGACGACGCGGGTCGGCGCAGCGCTGACGACTTCGAGGTAGGCATAACCCCGCGCATCGGTGAACCCGCTGGCGATGACCTGATTAGTCGGCGTCTCGACCACACGCACGGAAATCCCCGCCACGCCCTCTGCCGGATCGACCACGCCGTTCCCGTTCTCGTCATAAGCGATGACGACGCTCGCCCGCACGATTTGTGGCGGGAGTGGCGTTGCCGTCGGGGCGAGCGTCGGCGGTGCGGCGATCAGCTCGATGCGCGCGGCTTCCCGCATCGTTGGGGTCGGCGTGAAGTTCTGCGGCTGCAAGATGAGCGTGTGGGCGTCGGCGCGAAAGACCTGAATCGCGTCCAAGCCGATCACGTAGCCTTCGCTGGCAGGGTTCTTGCCCGCTGAGCGCAGTTCGAGCAGGTGTTGACCCGGATGCAGGGTGTAGACGCGCGTTCCGGGGAACACGAGCGTAGCCGCGTAAGCGTCGATGGTGTCCAGCACGATCCCATCGACAATCACGTCGAACATGCCCATGTTCTGCGCGGCGACGTAGCGTAAGCGCAACCCTTCGCCCGCAAACGGAAAGGACGCCCGTCCGGTAATGTCCTCTGTCCGGTGATACTGTCCCCGGCTGGCAGACTCGCTGAGGCGCGGCGTCCACGGTGGAATGTAGCGCACAAGCGGATAGTCCGACTCAAAGCTGAACCAGCCGTCGAAGGGCGGCGCGGTGTCCGTCGCGTCGGGCAGCGGTTCGTAGACTTCCGGCGGCGCGAGCAGGATCGTCATGCCGAACGGAAACGGCGTGAGCGTCGGCGGGAGGTACACGCCCTGCATGATGGCGGTGATTTCGAGGACGCGGGTGGCGAGCGTCGGCGTGCTGGTTGGCGTCAAGGTGGGCGGGGTGGTTGCGGTTGCGGTCGGCGTGAATGAGGGCGTGGCTGACGGGATGCGGCTCGGCGTCCACGTCACGGTCGGCGTGTGTGATGGGAGCACGGCGAGTGTGGGCAGTACAGCCCCAATGTCGCGGATACGCGGATACATCAGCAGCGCCCCCGCACCTCCCCACACCAGTAGATTGATCACCAGCAGCGCAATCACGAATGGTCGCCGCATCTTCCCTCCGCTTGCTCACCTACTTTCAGATTAGCAAGTGAGCGTTGAGATCGATGGGAAAATTCCCGGTGTTACTCCCGCGCGCAGTCGAAACCTTCGGCAATGGCACGAACAAGTAAGTGCTCATTGGAAGTCGCGCCGAAACGGTTGCGCAGCGTGTCGCGAATGGTGTAGATGCGCCGAGCGGGAAGTTGCAGCAGACGCGCGATTTCCGCGACCTTACGACCCTGTGCCAGCAGTTGCAGCACGGTGCGTTCCTGAGAATTGAGCCGGATCGCGCTTTCGCGGTTCAGCGCGGCGACGTATTCGGCGTCGGCAGTCGGAGAAAGGTAGGTGCGGCTGCGTGTGACCATCTCGACGGCGAGTGGTAGGCACTCGCGCAATGAATCGGCTTTGTAGAGATAGCCGTGCAGCCCGAGGTCGAGGAGCGTGCCGATCAGCAGCCCGTTGGCGGTCGCGCCGATCAGGATCAGGCGTGTCCGGTAGACCATCTGGCGCAGCACATCCACCAGTCGGAGCGGGTCGAGTTCGGGATCGAGCGTCTGCCCGCAGATGATCACATCGACGGGCTGCGCTCTGACGACTGCTTGCACAGCGGCGAGTGTGTGACACTCGGCAATGACCGCGTACCGCTGTTGCTCCGTCAGGATCACCCGCAAGCCTTGGGTCACCACATCCATCTCATCCGCCACCACAATGCGAAAGGTCATCCTCGCCGCCACCCGTTCATCGACATTTCCCACAGCATACCGGGAAACTTGCGCCCGATGAGCATCAATCTCGGCGGGCTGATGCATCAATCTCGGCGCGGGCGACGACTTCGACTATGAAGGCTTGGGCTCGGGCAGCAGTCCCTTCCGAATCGCCGCATCGACAATCTGCTCCGAGGTACGCACGTCGAGCGCCTGTCGCAGCTTGCTCCGTGACCGGTAGACCGCGCTGTCGCTGATGCCCAAACGGGCGGCACATTCCTGCACGGTCAGTCCATGCTGCATGAGGTGGGCAACCTCGCGATCCCGCGCGCTCAGCTTGCCCACCTGTGTTTGCTGGCGGCGATGATAGGGCAGCGCGGCGGCGCGCGGTGAAAGATACGGTTCACCCTCCGCCACTGTTTCCAGCGCGGTCAGCAGTTTGGACTGCAAGCGACCTTCTTTCAGCACGAACCCCAGCACGCCATGATCGAAGAGGTTCTGGATGTAATCCATGTCGAGATGCTGGCTGAGAACCACGATCCCCATATCCGGGTGCTGCTGGTGCAGGCGATAGATGACCGGCACGAGGTCGGGTGTTCCCGGCAGCGCGTCGTCGATCAGGAGGATGTCCACCGTCTGCTTTTGCAAAGTGGATAGGCACTCAGCGACAGTGGCGAATGTACCATCGACCTGAACCGGCGCGCCGCTCTTGTGCAGCAGCGCTTCTAAGCCATGCCGGTTGATGTCGTCCGCATCGATCAGGAGGACATGGAGCGTGCGCATGCTGCTACCTCCTAGGGGTTCGACGACAGCGGCAGGCGGGTCAGGTGCAGTCCGTACATGCGCAGCTCGGTGATGAGCGCCGTCCATTCGATTTGCTTCCAGTCCGCTGCCACACCCGGCAGGGCTTGGACGTACTGTTCGCTGATATAGAGGACGGCTTCATCCTCGTACACGCTGTCCGTCTCGTGTAACCAGCGCAGGAAATGGTCACGATCCGCCGTCAGGGTTTCAAAGATGTGTGTCGTCACGGGATGCTTGAAGACCGGCGTCGGATAGGGTCTCGGACTAGTCGGCACAGGGGTGGTGGGTGGTTCGGGGTCAGGAGACACCCTTAGTTCGGATCGGAGGCGCGCCGCTGCGGAAGCGACATCATCGGCAAAGAAAACATAATGCGTGATCCTCGGATAGAGCGTGCGGACAACTGAGTGAAAGGCACGAATGGCGGATGAAGCGCCGACAATTGCCACTCGATTGGCGTTTGCCGGTTTTTTGCCGATGATCTTCAAGCCTTCGCTCAGCGCGCCGGAGGGAACGTGCGGCAGACCCTGCAAGTCGAGTATCGTTCCAACTTCACGCTCCGGTTGTGCGAGCGCCAGCGCAACTGCCTGATCGATCGAGACATGGAGTTCTGACCAGCTAAATGGAAATTGCAGGGTATAGAGCAGGATTCCCGGCTCGTACCACTGAATCTGGATTGCCATCGGACGGCTCCTCTTGAATATGAGCACGGAGCTGGATGGGAGGTACGGAGAGGCTCTTTAGGGAAAACGGTTGTCAACTCCTAGTTTACTACAATGACTAAGGGTTGACAAGGGGGTTAGTTATGCTACGCTTAATAGTATCGAAACGCATCTCAAAACATAAGTCCCAGTATCTCACAGCAAAGCGAGGCAGCACATGAAACTTACGAGAATGCTTGCCCTGCTGGTGCAAGAGTCAAACCGGACAGGGAGCGCGACCGTCGATTGGCTGGATGAGACCAAGACGGTCTTGATCCAGCGCTTGAAGGGCGAATGGACATGGCAGGGGTGCTATTGGGGACTCATTCAGGTGTACTATCGGGTCATGGTTTCACCGCATCCGGTCGATTTCGTCTGTGATTTGAGCGAAAGCGGCTCGTTCCCGGAAGCGCTCTGGCTGGCGCTGCGCGATGAGTGGCTGTGGAAACAGTCCAAGTGGCCCAAGCGCCTCCGACGCGTGATAATCATTGGCGGTGGAGAAGAACTGCAACAGCTATTTGATTTGCGTCGTCAAGTCGCGCCGGAAACGATGCAGTTTTTCCATGCCGTGCGTACCTACGACGAGGCGCTTGCTCTGCTGAAGACGTCGCTGTTGAATGCCGGTTGAGCAAGGATGCGCACACCCATGACGCACACTGCTGACCGCCACCACAGACTCTCGACTTGGGAGTATACTCGTGCCTAAGATGCAAACAGTAGGGGGCGCGTGCGATGCAGGCTGACAACTGGATGAAGAAACGGCGCGAAGCACTGGGGATCACGCAGGATGGATTTGCCGAGCGCTTAGCGCAAGGCGGTATCCACGTCACGAAAGCGGCGATCTCGAAGTGGGAGATGGGCAAGACTCCACTTCCCTTGCAAACCCCGGAAAATCGATCAGCCATCGCGGCGGCGCTCGAGTTGACAATCCCTGAACTGCTGGCATGTGCCGGCTACGAAATTGGCATGGAATGGTCGGTGCAAGCGCGGGTCGTCGCCTCCTTGTTCGACAAGCTGACCAAAGCGGATCAGGATACAGTGTATTTGCTCCTGACCCATTTACGGCGAAAAGACGCAGCGCCGCTTGACCTAGACGACCATCACACCCTCGACCACCGCGCCGGCTAACCTGATCGCTAGTCGCCCCCGATTGCTGCCGCAGCCTTTCAAATTCATCGCAACCGCGAGTAATTCTCGGAAATAAACGACGAAGTCGTCGGAGGCGACGACTTTGATCCCGCGCAGCGCCGACTTTGACGTCGGTGTTTCTGCCGGTTTCCAGTACCCTCTGTGTACAAGTTCAGACACGGAGGATTGAATGTTGACGAAGAGTCCCCGGACGGAAACAGTCACTTCACGGGTGACGCCGGAAGAACACCGGCGGCTCATGGAATTGGCGGAAGCGGATGGTCGCACGCTGTCCAATTACCTGCACCGTTTGATCTGCACGACCCTGCAAACCCAGACGGCGCAGTCGTCGCCGCCACAATCGGCAGCGCAATCATGACTTCTCCTGCCAGTTCTCTCTCGCCGCATGATCTGTACGCGCTGTCGCGGGCGTTCGTGGGCATGTCATGGGACGGCGTCCCGCTGAGTCCAGCGGCGGCGCTGCTGCTGGCGCACCTCGACCCGAATCAGCCGGAAGATTTACGCTTTCTGCGCAAGGTCTTGGGGCAGGAACTCATTCAAGCCATCCTCGCCGTCGATCCGAATGCGCCGCCGCCGGAGGTTGCAGCGCGTCCGGCTGACCTGAACATCGTCCCCGAACTGCCAGATGCAGCGCGGCTGACCGATGCCCAGATTCGGGAAGCGCACCACGTCGGCAGTTGGTTGACCGAGTATGTGACATGGGCGGGCAAAGCCGCCAACGAGACACCGCTCATGTTCCATCAAGGCGCGGGGCTGTATCTGGCAGCGGTCGCGGTCGGACGCCGCTTGTACATTCGCACGCCGTGGCGGCAGCAAGTCTTTCCGAACCTCTACTTGATGATCGTCGCGCTCTCGACCTACTACCGCAAGTCTGCCGGGCTGAACCTCGCCGCCGAAGTCGCGCGGCTGGCGCTGCCGCACATGATCATGCCGCAGCCGGGGTCACCGGAGAACTTCATGGCGATGCTCGGCGGCATCCTCCCGCCAAATTTCTCCGACATTCCGCAGGCGGATCGGTCACGCTTGGAGAAAGGCAATCGCTTTGCCGCGCAGCGCGGCTTGCTGCGCGACGAACTGTCGGGTTTGTTCAAGTCGATGGGACGCGACTACATGGCGGGGCTGAAAGAACTCATCATGACGCTCTACGACTGCCCCGCCTACCTCGACAGCAATACCAATAACAAAGGACTGGTCGTGATCCGCGACGCGGCGCTCTCCATCCTAGGCGCAGCCACTCCCGCCGAACTCGGTAACGCGCTGACGGTCAACGACTGGTACAACGGCAATCTCGCCCGCTTCGTGCTGCTCACGCCGGAACCGGACTATCATGAACGAACCGCCCCGCGCGACAGTCACGCCCCGGTTGAACTCGCCGAACGGTTACGCAAGCTCCACGAGCGTTTACCCGAACCTCCGCCCGCCGCCGCGCTGGGCGATGCGCCGGATGCGGAAGCATGGTCCCTAGTGACGGACTTCTGGTCGGCGTGTCACGCCTACGAGCAGGCGCTGCGCGCCATGACCGCCCCGCAGTCCACGCTCGACGACCGACTGCGGGCGATCTACGGACGGCTGCACGTGCAGGCGATCAAGGTGGCGATCCTGCTGGCGGCGCTCGACTGGTCAGATGCCGAAGGGGAACGGACGCAGTTGAAGGTGACGGCGGCGCACTGGTATCGCGCGCAGATGATCGCTGAGGAATGGCGGGCGTCGGCGCATCGACTGCTCGCCGACCTCGGCGAAAACGAAGAAGGACGCTTGGAGGAGCGAATCTTGAGCTTGCTCAAAGCGAATGCGGGCAATGCGACCGTCCGCGACCTTTACCGCACCCTTCGCGCGCCGCGCAAGACGGTGATCGAAGCACTGCACGCGCTGGAGGAAGATGGCTGTGTGCTGCGCACTTCGAGTCTCGTCGGTGGTCGCGGGCGTCCCACCGAACGGGTCGAGTTAAACGCATCCATTTATGGCACGCCCCGTGACAAAAATTGAATTTTGTCATTTTGGCACGTGTCACAGCGTGTGACAAAAATCGGAAAGGAACGAACATGCCGGATCTCAACCGCCTCAAACAGGCTCATGACCTGCGGCTGCTGGTCGAGCAGGATTTGGGCAGACCAATCTCACGCAGCGCCCGCGCTTCCTTATGGAAGTGTCCGTTTCACAATGAACGGCGCGGCGCGAGTCTGGCGGTGTGGGCAGACGGCTATCGCTGTTTTGGCGCGTGTGCTCATGGCGGGGATCTCTTCGACTGGTTGCAGCGCTATCGCCAGTTGAGCTTTGCCGAAGCTTTAGATTTGCTCGGTGAAACAACCATCCCCCTACCGCCGCCCCGCCGACCACACGAATCAACCGAGCCGCCCGCGTTCGAGTGGCAGGAAGCGGCGCGCAAGGTGGTCGAGTATGCTGAAGAGAAGCTGTGGTCGCTGGAAGGACAGTCGGCGCTCACCTACCTGTTTCAGCGCGGTTTGACGAGCCGGACGATCAAGGCAGCGCGGCTCGGCTATATCCCCGGTTGGTATCACGGTTGGCACAGCCTCTACGGACTGACCATTCCGTGTGGGATTGTGATCCCGTGGTTCGCCGCCGGCGCGCTGTGGGCGGTCAAGGTGCGCCGCGCCTTCGGCGAACCGAAGTACGCGCAGATCGCCGGGGGCAGCTCACACGGGCTGTACAACGCTGATGCACTGGAAGATCGCAGCCGGGCGCTGATCTGTGAAGGTGAGTTTGACACGTTGATCGCGCAGCAGGAAGCCGGGGAAATGGTCGCGGCAGTCTCGCTCGGCAGTGCCAGCGCGACCCTCGCGATCCGCTGGTATAGTGCGCTGGTCACGTGCAGCGATGTGCTGGTCGCCTATGACAACGACGCGGCAGGCGAGAAAGGCGCGCAGCGTCTGTGCGACCTCTCGCCGCGCTTTCGGACGATCCGTGTGCCGCACGGCAAGGACATCACCGCGTTCTACCTCAGCGGCGGAGATGTGTATGGGTGGGTTGAACTCACCTTGAGAAAGCGCTTGTGCGGTGACACGTAGCTGTACGCCAGAAGAGATGCTGCTGCGGGTGCTGCGCGTCGCGGAGACCGTTCTCAAAACAGAGGTGCTGGAGTCCCAGCGCCCGCCTCAACCTGTCGAACGCCCGCTGGACTCGTCAGCGACTGCACAAGAACACGGTCAGGAAAAATCGGTGTAATGTAAGTCACGTGAGACGTTGACTGAGGTTGGAATGCCACGACGCAAAACAAAACGACTGCCGCCGAAACCGGGTTGGGCAATCTATCTGCGGACGAGCGATGAGGAAGCACAGAACCCGGCGCTGTCGCAAAAGCGGCAGCGATTCGCCATCAATACCAGTTTGGTTGACCGCAGCACAATGCCGCTGATCGAAGAATATGTCGATAACCTGACGGGACGGTCACCGGAACGCTTCGACTATCAACGCATGTTGGAAGATGCGCGCTTGGGTAGATTCTCGCATGTCGCCGTCGAGCGTGCCGACCGGTTCGGACGCAACGATGCGGAGGCGCTGCGGGCGATTGACGAACTCCATGATTTTGGCGTTGCCGTCCGCTTCGCTAACCAGCCAGATTTAGATCCCATCGACGCGGATGATCGGATTCTGGTGACGCTGCAATTCACGCTAGCGCGGCGCGAGTCGATTCTGATGGGATTACGGATTCAAGGCGGGCATCACTCCAAACTTCGCGATGGCGGCTGGGCGACGCTTGCGCCGGACGGCTATCGCAACATGGAGGAACGCACCGAACACAGCGAGCGGTTGGAGTACGGCAAGTACAAGCACTGGGTCGAAGCCGACCCGGAGCAGTACAAGGTCTGGCGCTGCGCATGGGATTTGCTGCTCGAAGATCGGCTCACGTTGGAAGAAATCTGCGAAGCATTGCACGCGCGCGGCTTTCGCTTTCGGACAGGACGCCCGTTTGTCGAATTCAAGGAGGGCAGACGGATTACGGCGGCAAACGGGCTGTCGAAGAAGTTTCATAACTGGTTCTACGCCGGTTGGGTGGTCAGCGAGCAGGCGAACATCCCGCCGAAAACGATTCGCGGTGAATGGAAGCCGGTCGTCACGACGGAGGAATTTGAGCGCGGTCTCGAGATTCTCCGACGACGCGTGAAAGACCGATCACCGCGCCGCCGCCACGAGTATCTGCTGACCGGACTTGTCTACCTGCAAGATGAGGAACCGGATCGACTGGTGCGGCTGACCTGTTCCACGTCGAACCCGGAACGCAGCAGCGGCGGCACAGCGCATTATCGGGTCGCGCGTCAGGATATTCACTTCCAGTGCAAGTTGGTTGATGAACAGGTGGCGGCACATTTGCGTCAGATTCAGGTTGATCCCGAGCTTGTCCCCATCATCCGGGCAGCTTATACCCACGAGATCGCCGAGCGCCTCGGACACTTACGTCCCTCGGAACGCGCGCGGCTCGAAGCGGAGTTGAAAGCGATTGACGGCGAAGAAGCGCGGGTCGCGCGGCTGCTGGCAGCGGGGAAAGTCACAGAGTCGGTGTGGAATCACCTGTGGGAAGAATGGCAGGATCGCCGACGCATCGTCCGGGAGAGCCTCGACGGCGTCTCGCAGCAAGTTGACACGCATATTGCGCACCTTGATCAGGCTTTGACATTGATTTCCAAAGTCGGTGTATTATTTGGAGCAATGGAGCGCAGCACCCAGAAAGCCCTGCTGCGTGACATGGTTGAGCGGGTCATTGTTGACCGCCAAGGGGATGTTATCCAGTTGGTACTGCTGCCCCCCTTCTCGTATCTGCGCCAGTTGACGCAGCACGTGCGGAGCAGCACGCGGGATGCAGGCAAAACAAAAACCAGCAAGAAGCGTTCTGCTGGTTTAAGTTCGA
>JACSRG010000521.1 GCA_014879865.1 Anaerolinea sp. | reverse complement strand
CGGCGGCAAAAGCGGCGGTCCCGGCGTGGTCAAGCACCCCGCCCGTGCAGCGTGGCTTAATCTTGCATGAACTGGTGGACGCGATGAAAGCCCGCCAGCACGAGATCGCGGAGATCGTCGCCGCCGAGTCGGGCAAGTCGATCAAGGCGGCGCTCGGCGAAGTCGGCGGCGCGATTCAATGCGGCTTGTTCTACGCCAGCGAAGGTCAGCGGCTCTACGGCAAGACGACCACCAGCGGCGCGGCGAACAAATATGCCATGACGATCCGTCAACCGATTGGTGTCGCGGGTTTAATCATCGCCGCCAACACGCCGATTGCCAACGTGGCATGGAAGATCTTCCCGGCACTGGTGTGCGGCAACGCCGTCGTGCTCAAAGCGGCGGAAGATACGCCGACGACCGCGTGGATCGTCGGGCAGATCGCGCAGCAGATCGGGCTGCCTGCCGGAGTCCTGAACATCGTGCAGGGCTATGGTCCTGAAGCCGGTCAGCCGCTCGTCGAACATCCCGACGTCGAGGTGATCAGCTTCACCGGGTCAACCGAAGTCGGCAAGCTGATCCAGCGCATCGCGGCAGATCGCTTGGCGAAGGTCTCGCTCGAACTCGGCGGAAAGAACCCGCTGATCGTGTGCGACGATGCCGACCTCGAACACGCGGCGAAATGGGTGCTGCTCTCCGCTTTCAGCAACGCGGGTCAGCGCTGCGCCTCCGGCAGCCGGATCATCATCTTCGACTCAATCTACGACCGCTTCCGCGAGATGCTCGTGGAAGGCACGAAAAAGCTCAAGGTCGGCGTGGGCGATGACGACGATTTCGGACCCGTGATCAACGAGGAACAGTTGAACAACATGCTCGCCTCGGTCGAAGCGGCGAAACGGAGCGGCGCGCACATCCTCGTCGGCGGCGAACGCCTGACGGACGACGCGCACAAGCACGGCTTCTACATGTCGCCCACGCTGATCGACGGCGTCGTGCCGGATGACGCGATCTCCTGCACCGAGCTGTTCGGACCGATTTCGCTGCTTTACCGCGTGCCGGACTACGCGGGCGCGCTGGCGCTGGCGAATAACTCGCCCTACGGCTTGACCGCCTGCATCCACACGCGTAACTATCACCGCGCCATTCACTTCACGCAGAACGTGCAGGCGGGCGTGGCGGTCGTCAACGCGGGGACGTATGGCAGCGAACCGCATATGCCCTTCGGCGGCGTCAAGCAGTCGGGCAACGGCTGGCGCGAACCCGGCACGGAAGCGCTTGACATCTATTCGGAACTCAAAGATGTGTATTTGAACATTCTCCCGGCGGCGCTGTAAGGGTTTTTCGTCATGTCCAGCTCGATCATCGCGTTGATCCCCGCCCGCGCAGGCTCGAAGCGGGTGAAAAGCAAGAATATCCGCGCGCTCGGCGGTCACCCGATGATCGCCTACACGATTGCCGCCGCGCAAGACAGCGGCATCTTCGACGCGATCATGGTCTCGACCGATTCGGAGTATATCGCGGACATCGCGCGGCACTACGGCGCGGAAGTCCCGTTCTTGCGTCCGCCGGAGTACGCCGGAGACACATCGCCCGACATCGAATGGCTGACCTACACGCTGTCGCGTTTGCGTGACGAGGGACGCGCCTACGACTGTTTCAGTCTGCTGCGCCCGACCAGTCCGTTCCGCCAAGCCGAGACGATCCGCCGCGCGTGGGCGCAGTTCTGCGCTGCCGGAAACGTCGATTCGCTGCGCGCCGTCGAGAAGTGCGGCGAACATCCCGGTAAAATGTGGGTCATTCGCGGGGATCGCATGACGCCGCTGCTGCTCAACCCGCGCGGCGGCGTTCCATGGCACAGCACGCCCTATCAAGCGCTGCCCGAAGTCTACGTGCAGAATGCCAGCTTGGAGATCGCATGGACGCGCGTCGTCCTCGAAGGCGGCTCGATTGCCGGAGACATCCTCACGCCTTTCGTTTCGGAAGGCTACGAAGGTTTTGATATTAACCAACCGATGGATTGGTGGCTGGCGGAAGAACTGGTGCGGCGCGATGAAGCCGCTCTACCTGCCGTCTCCCACCCCGCCTACCCGCTCAAGCAGGAGTAAAGTCATGCCCGCAGAAGATATTCACATCGTAGAGCATACGCTCACGATCTCGCTGATCCCGAAATCCGAATTTGAGCGCGTCAACGCCGCGTCGCAGGTAGCGCTGACCGAACGCCTCGCGCTGATTGCCGATATGAACCGCGCCAACACCCTCGCGGCGGTCAAACGCGCCGGGTCGGGGCATCTCGGCTCCAGCCTGAGCGCGATGGATATCATTACGTGGCTGTACTACTACGAGATGAACACCGTCAAGCTCGGCGTCGATCATCCTGACCGCGACATCTATTTTTCGTCCAAAGGGCATGACGTGCCGGGGCTGTACTCGCTCATGTACTCGGTGGGCATCGTCCCGCGTGAGCGCCTGCTCAAGCTGCGCCGTTTCGGCGGCTTGGACGGGCATCCCGACGTCGGCATCTCCGGCATCGAAGCCAACAGCGGATCGCTCGGCATGGGCATTTCCAAAGGCAAGGGCATGGCGCTGGCGAAGCGCCTGCAAAAGCACGGCGGGCGCGTCTTCGTCCTCACGGGCGATGGCGAACTGCAAGAGGGTCAAAACTACGAGGCACTGCATTCCGCCGTGCAGCACAAGGTCGGCAACCTGATCGTCATCGTGGACAACAACAAAGTCCAGTCGGATAAGCGCGTCGAAGAGATCATGGCGATTGGCGATCTCGAAGCCAAGTTCAATGCCTTCGGCTGGGTGGTCGAACGCTGCGACGGTCACGATTACGCCGCGCTGGAGCGGATTTTCGCCAAGTTCAACGCCATCACGGATCGCCCGAAAATCTTGATTGCCGACACGATCAAGGGGCGCGGCGTCTCCTTCATGGAGCATCCGTTCGCGCTCGCCAACAACAACGGTTTGTATCCGTGGCACGCGGGCGCGCCCGACGACGAAGCGTTCACCGCCGCGCACCGCGAGATCATGCTGCGCGTCAACGACAAACTGACGGCGCTCGGACTCGCCCCGCTCTCGACGGAGGACATCACGCCGGAAAAGAAGTCCGGCAGCGGCGTCAGCACCGAATACGTCGCGCGCGGCTACGGCGAAGGGCTGGTCGAACTCGGCTGGAAGCACAAAAATCTCGTCGTGCTGGATGCCGACCTGTCGATTGACTGTCATTTGCGCCCGTTCGAGCATACACACGGCGACCGTTTCTTCGAGATGGGCATCGCCGAGCAG
>JACSRG010000803.1 GCA_014879865.1 Anaerolinea sp. | reverse complement strand
GACGTGGACGCCAAGCACCTGTTCTGGGATCGCGACGCCTATCACCTCAAGGTGATCGACTGGGGTAACGCCATCTTCCTTGAAGGCGATGAAGTGACCGCGCAGGGCATCAGCCGCCAGACCGACATTTTTCAGGTCGGCGAACTGCTGTATTTCATCCTGACGGGCGGCGGGCGCTTGGAAGTCCCGCGCGATGCGGGCGACGAATTCCGCGTCAATTTCGGGCATGACGCCGAACACATCCATACGCGCCTCGCGTCGATTGTCAGCCGCGCCGCGCACCCGAATCCCCGCTTGCGCTACGGATCGATTGCCGAACTGCGCAAAGACCTCGCCGACTTCCGCGCGCCGCTGGAACGCGAACGCAACAATATTCTAGGGCGCGTCAATGACCGCCTGCGCCGCGACCTGAGTAAAGACGAACTGCACGGTGTGCTCAAACTGCTCGACAACATCTTCGCGCTCGATCCGGGCTTCCCGCCCGCCAAAGTCGCGCGCGAAGAAGTCCTCAACCGCTTGAGCGACCTCGAAATCGAAGCCGATCTCGACGCGGCGCGCATCTACTTGGAGAGCGCCAACTGGGGACGCGCGATCAGCGTGCTCGAAGAACTCGCCGCCCGCGCGCGCGGCGACAGCGCCCAGCAGATCGATCTGCTGCTCGACTGGTCGCGCCTCGCCAACGACTCGAACGTGCGCCCCTTCCCGCACACCATCCTCGACGCCATCGCGCTGATCTTCGAGGGACACCCGGATCGCGCCGCTTACCGCCTGCTGACGGAAAATCAGCAGAACGAAGGCGCGCGCAGTTTGCAGCTTTTGCTGGCGGAACGCATTTCCGCCCGCTTGACCGATGTGCTGCTGCTGCGTCCGAACCTGTACCGCCTCGAAATCGCGCTGGCGCAGCTTGCCGCCGACGGCGTCCCCGTCGCCGAACCGCGCGCCGCGCTGGCGGAAATCACGCGCGGGCTTGACCGCCTCTCCGACCCCGACGACGCCAGTTTGATCCGTCTGCGTGACGGCTACACCCACATCGCCGACCAGATCAACGGCTTGGGGCATTTCCTCGAAACCGTGCGCGACCGCCACAGCCTGAGCAATCCGCAGCTTCCGCTCAGCGCGCTGGTACGGGCGCTCAATGCGGGCATGGCGCTGGCGGATAACGTCCATGTCGTCGGCAAACAGGCGACCGGCAGCCCGCGCGACGCGCTCGGCGCGCTCGATTCGTGCCGCGCTATCGACCCGGCTAACCGCTCGTGGGAAGCAGTGCGCAAGATGCTCGGCGGGCTGTATGAACTGCTCGGCGCGTATCAGGAGTACGTTCCCGCCGCCGACGCCAGCGATCTCGAAGCGTGGCTCAGGCAGACCGAACGTGAACTTCAGCCGTATGTCGAGCGCCTCTTCGACGAAACGCTCGTCGGCATGGTCGTCGGGCTGCGCATGGCGGGGCAGGCGTGGCAAGCCTATGCCGACGCCGTGATTCAGGGCAACCGCTCCGCCGCGACGATGGCGCTTCAGCAGGCGACCGAGTCGATCAGCACGGTGAGTCCGTCGCTGGCGGGCTGGTTAGGGCAGCTTCGCGGGATCATCAACAACGCCACGTACATCGAACGGCACGCGCTCTACGGCGCGCTCGGACGCGCGCTCGCCGACGGGTGGGAGAACTTTGATCGCGGACGCTTGCCCGAAGCCGAACGGCTCGGCGCGACGGCGGTCGAATCGTCCCGCAGCGAAGCCGAACGTTTCGCGGCGCAGCGTCTGCGCGATTTGAGCGAGCTCATGCGCGACTGGTTGGAACGCAGCGGCATCGCCAGCGTCAAGGCGACGCAAGCCACGCTGACCAAAGTCGAGCTGCTCTACACCGCCGACGAGATCGGCGGGCGCGACAACTTCGCCGCGCAAATGCCGACCAAAGAGACCTTCCTCAAAGCAATGGGCAAGGGCTTGGTCGATGTGTTCGCGCGGCAGAACACCGCCGCCAACCGCATCCTGTACACGAATTACCTGCTCTTCGGCGTACTGGCAGCGCACGACGACAATATCGACGATGCGCGCTTCTGGCGTGACTGCGCCGTGAAAGCCTTGGGCGAATTCGGCGCGCGCCACCCGGCGACCCGTTCGCTCGAAGAGATGCTGGATCGCCGCCGTGACCTGATCGCCGCCGCCGATCTGCTCAACAGCATCAGCGGATCACACGCGCTCCCCTCCATCGAAAGTTCGCGCCGCGCGCTGGAAGAAAACCCGTCCGCCAGATCGCTCGCACAGGCGACCTACAGCCTGCGCGAGATCGAAGCCGCCGCCCGCGATTGGTCGGATGGTGAATTCCGCGCCGCCGGGATCAAGCTGGAAAACGCGATCCGCGCCATCGACGAGATCGAAAATGGCGCGGGCGTCACGCTGACCGCCTACCGCGCGTTCGTCATGGAACTGCTCGGCGGCAGCGCCGAACTGCACGCCGCCGCGCGCCGCATGTCGAATATCATCGAGCGCAAGCCGGATCAACCCGATCCCGCCGTGCGTATGGCGCACCGCCAGATGGTCGATGTCACGGCGCGCCTGCTCGGAACAGGCTACGCAGCGACTCTGCGCACGTGGGCGGAGACCTACGACTCCTTCCTCAACGTTTACACCGATCACACCCTGCGCCGCAGCACCAAGCTGACGCGCCTGAACGATCTGTTCCGCGCCCTATTCATCGACCGTCATCCGGCGTACTCGCTCTACCGGCACTGGTACACCGTCACCGAAGGATCGCCGGAATTCCCCGCGCCGCCGACCGACGAGCCGATGCCGCGCATCGCCGAAGAAGCCGACGTGACCGTGCCCGACGACGAGGGCTATGTCCCGCGCCGGACTCAGCGCGAACGCGACGACGCTGGCGGCGACGACGATGCCCGTCCGCGCCGGGGGCGTCCCGGTCTGCTGATCATCGGCGGCGGTTTGCTCCTGCTGATCGTCGCGGTGATCGTGATTGGCGGCGGAATCGGGGGCAGCGGCGGCACGCCCACGCCGGATAGCGCGCTGATCGCGGCGCAGTCGCAGACCGCGCAGCAGGTCGCAGCGGTATTCACCGAAGACGCGACCGCCGATCTCGTCCCGTCAGAGACCGCGCCACCAACGGAAGTGTTCACGGCGACCCAGACCGCACCCGCCGTGATCGACACGCTGCCGCCGCGCCGGAACGAAACGCCGACGCCGAGCTACACGCCGTCGATCACGCCGACATGGACAGCCAGCCCGACCTTCACGGCGAGTAACACGCGCACGCCGAC
>JACSRG010000414.1 GCA_014879865.1 Anaerolinea sp. | reverse complement strand
GACGGGCAGATCGCGCCGCCGTTTGTGCCGTTCAGCGTGGGGGATGGTTTAGTCGAGACGATCTCGCTGGCGGGGGCGGACGATGCGCGGCTGAAGGCGATCAGCGCGGAGCGGCGGTTGTCGCTCGACCTGAACGAAATGCGCGCGGTACAAGCCTATTTTCGCGCTGAACAACGCGAACCGACCGATGTCGAACTGGAAATGATCGCGCAGACGTGGAGCGAGCACTGCGTCCACAAGACGTTCAAGGCGGTCATCGACTACACCGACGACAAGGGTAAAACGACTCAGATCGACGGGCTGCTCAAGACGTATATCCGCGCGGCAACCGAAAAGGTTAATCGCGAGTGGGTGCGGTCGGCATTCGTGGATAACGCGGGCATCATCCGCTTTGACGACCAGCATGATCTGGCGTTCAAGGTCGAGACGCATAACCACCCGTCGGCGCTTGAACCGTTCGGCGGCGCGAATACGGGCGTCGGCGGCGTCGTGCGTGACATCCTCGGCGTAAGCGCCCGCCCGATTGCCAACACTGACGTATTGTGCTTCGGCTTGCCGGAGACGCCGCCGGAGAGTTTGCCTGAAGGCGTGCTGCATCCACGCCGGATCGCCGCCGGGGTGATTCACGGCGTCGAAGACTACGGCAACAAGATGGGCATCCCCACGGTCAATGGAGCGATCCACTACCATGCGGGCTACACGGCGAACCCACTGGTGTTTTGCGGCTGCGTCGGTTTGCTGCCGCATGGAGCGCATCCGACCGAACCACAGCCCGGCGATCTGATCGTCGTGGTGGGCGGGCGGACGGGGCGCGACGGTTTGCGCGGCGCGACCTTCTCCAGCATGGAGATGGATCAGGCGACCGGGCAGATCGCCGGCAGCGCCGTGCAGATCGGTCATCCCATTCACGAGAAGCAGGTGCAGGAAGTCGTGCTCCAAGCACGTGACGAACGGTTGTATCACGCGATCACCGACTGCGGCGCGGGCGGCTTATCGTCGGCGGTCGGGGAACTCGGCGCGAAAACGGGCGTGCGCGTGCAGTTGACCGACGTGCCGCTCAAATATCCCGGCTTGCGTCCGTGGGAAATCTGGTTGTCGGAAGCGCAGGAGCGCATGGTCTTCGCCGTGCCACCGCAGAACATCCCCCGACTCATGGAAATCGCCGACGAACAGCAGATCGAAGCCGTGTGCATCGGCACGTTCGAGTCGGATGGGCGGCTGAACCTGTACTATGGCGATCAGCGGGTCGGTGCGCTGACGATGGACTTTTTGCACGATGGCATCCCGCGCCGTCATTTGCAAGCGCGGTGGGATGCGCCGCCGCAGCCGAAAATGAAGCGCGCTCCGGTTGACCTGACCGACTCGCTGCTCAAGCTGCTGGCGCATCCCGACATTCGCAGCAAAGAGGCGGTCGTGCGGCGCTACGATCACGAGGTACAGGGCGGTACGGCGGTCAAACCGCTCGGCGGCGCGGATAATGGCGGTCACAACGACGGCAGTGTGATCGTGCCAACCGGGACGATCACCGCCGGAAATCCGGTCAAGGGCGCGGTGGTCTCGGCAGGACTCGCCCCCGCCTACGGTGAGATCGACCCGTATGTGATGGCATGGGCGGCAGTCGATGAGGCTTTCCGCAATGCGGTCGCCGTCGGCGCTGACCCGGATCAGATCGCGCTGCTCGATAACTTCTGCTGGGGCAATCCGCTGCTGCCGGATCGCCTCGGATCGCTGGTACGGTGCGCGCAGGGCTGCTATGACGCAGCAGTGGCGTACAACGCGCCTTTCGTCAGCGGCAAGGACAGCCTGAACAACGAATATATGGGTGCGGATGGTCAGCGCCACGCGATCCCCGGCACGCTGTTGATCTCGGCGTTGGGGATCGTGCCGGATGTGACCCGCACCGTCACCGCCGACCTGAAAGCGGCGGGTGATCTGCTGTACGTCGTCGGCGCAACGCAGCACGAACTCGGCGGCAGTCACCTCCACCTGATACACGGCTTCAAGGGCGGGACAGTGCCGCAGCCCGTACCGGACGCACTCGCCCACATGCGCACACTGCACACCGCAATCCGCACCGGATTGGTGCAGGCGTGCCATGACGTGAGCGAAGGCGGAATCGGCGTGGCGCTGGCGGAGATGTGCATCGCCGGGAAGCTCGGCGTCGAAGCCTTCCTGCAAAACCTTGACGATCATATCGAACCGGAAGCCATGCCCGATGTCGCGCTGTTCTCACAGTCGAACGGGCGCTTCATTGTCGAAGTCCGGCTCGAAGATCAGGCGGTCTTCGAGGAACACATGCGCGGCGTCCCGATCACGATGATCGGACGTGTCAAATTGTTCAACAATCTCGTCGTGCGCCATTCCGTCTATGACGATGAGGACGCGCCGCCCCTCATTCGCCTGCGCATCGAAGATTTGGAGCGTGCTTGGCGCGGTGCATCGTCGGAAGCGCACGAGTCAAGTTCCGCTCGACCCGCCGTACCGAATTTGGGTGGTGCGAAAGTCTTCTCTACCGTCAGCGCGCGCACGAGTAAACCGTGCGCCTTGATCCTCCACGCGCCGGGGACGAACCGCGACCACGATGCCGCGCTCGCGTGTGAGGTCGCCGGGGCGGACACCGAGATCGTCCACATGACCCGCTTGCTCAACGGCGGGGCGCATCTGCTGGATTACGATCTGCTGATCGTGCCGGGGGGCTTCTCGTATGGCGATGATCTCGGCGCGGGCAAGCTGTGGGCGACCGATCTGCGCCACCGTCTGACCGGCGAACTGACGCGCTTTGTCGAGAGCGGGCGTCCGGTACTGGGGATTTGCAACGGCTTCCAAGTGCTGGTCAAGGCGGGGCTGCTGCCGGGGCGTGAGTTCGATGGCTCGGTCACGCTGACATACAATGAGTCGGGGCATTTTGAATGCCGGTGGGTGTATTTGCAGCCGAACACGGCGAGTCCAGCGCTGTTCACCGATGGCTTGACCGAGCCGATCTACGCGCCGGTAGCGCACGGAGAAGGGCGGATCGCAGCGCGCGATGAAACGGCGCTGGATGCGCTGTGGAGCGCGGGACTCGCTGCATTGACCTACGTCGATGATCAGGGGCGCGCTGCGGCATACCCCGGCAACCCGAACGGGTCGAGCTACGGGATCGCCGCGTTGACCAATGCCGCCGGGAATGTCTTCGGCTTGATGCCGCACCCGGAAAATCACATTTTCGCATGGCAGCACCCGCGCTGGACGCGCGGCGAGTCGGGGATGCTCGGCTTGCGCCTGTTCCAGAACGCGGT
>JACSRG010000794.1 GCA_014879865.1 Anaerolinea sp. | reverse complement strand
TTGGTGCATATAGGACGCGCAGAAGCGCGTCCCTACGATAATTCGCCGGTCTATCTGTGGAGAAATACATCCATGACCATGAAAGTACCTTTCGTCAATTTGCAGGCGCAGCACGAACCGCTGCAAGCAGAAATCAATGAGGCGATTGCCAGCGTCTTCACCAAGACCAATTTCATCCTCGGCGAGGATGTGGCACTGTTCGAGCAGGAATTCGCCGACTACTGCGCCGCGCCTTACGCCATCGGCTTGGACAGCGGCTTATCCGCGCTCAAGCTGGCGCTGGAAGCCTTCAATATCGGCGCGGGTGACGAGGTCATCGTCCCGGCGAACACGTTCATCGCCACCGCCGCCGCCGTGACCTTCGTCGGCGCGCGCCCGGTCTTCGTGGACATCAAGCCGGGGACGTACAACATCGACGTGAGCAAGATCGAAGCGGCGATCACGCCCAAGACGCGCGCCATCCTCCCCGTGCATCTCTACGGCACGCCGGCGGACATGGACGAGATCATGGCGCTGGCAAGCAAGCACAACCTGATCGTGATCGAGGATGCCTGCCAAGCACACGGCGCGTACTATCGCGGGCGGCGGGTTGGTTCGCTCGGTCACGCGGCGGCGTTCAGCTTCTACCCCGCGAAGAACCTCGGCGCGGCGGGCGACGGCGGCGCACTGGTGACGAGCGACGAGCGCGTGATGAACCACGTCAAGGCGCTGCGCAACTGCGGTCAGCGCGAAAAGTACGTGCATGTCGCCGCGCCGTACAATCACCGCCTCGACACGCTGCACGCGGCGGTTCTGCGCATCAAACTGCGTCATCTGGACGAATGGAATGCCGGACGGCGGCAGGCGGCGATTCTGTACAACCGCTTCCTCGCCGGGACGCCGGTCGTCACGCCGTCCACCCCCCCTAGTGTGATCCCGGTGTGGCATCTGTACGTCATCCGCGCCGAAGACCGCGCCGGTCTGCAAGCGCATCTGCAAGAACAGGGGATCGCCACCGGGCTGCATTACCCGCTGCCGCTCCACTTGCAGCCGTATTACCAGTCGCTCGGCTACAAGCGCGGCGACTTCCCGATCACCGAAGCCTATGCCGACCAGATTTTGTCGCTGCCGATGTTCCCAGAACTCAGCGAAGAGCAGATCGCCTACGTGACCGATGCCGTCAAGGCGTTCGAGGCGACTCGCGTCGCGGTGGGGTGAGGCATTGTGAGAGAACGTGAGGTTGAGACGTGGAACTAGCGAATTACCTGAAAATCCTTGAGAAGCGCAAGTGGATCATCCTACTGACGGCGTTGATCACGACGGCAGTGGTGGCGGTCATCGTGTCGCGCCTGCCGCCGACGTACACCGCCAGCACCCGCCTGCGTATCGTGCCGTTCGGTATCACCACGCCGGATTATGGTGCTTATGTCTACTTCGAGCGGCTGGCGAACACCTATTCTGACATCGTCACGAGCGATCTCATTGTGATCCAAGCGGAAGAACAGCTCAACCTCGACGAACTCCCACCGTTCACCCTCGAAGTGATTCCGCAGACGGAACTCATGCGCCTGACGGTGACGGACACCGACCCGCTGCGCGCGCAGTTGGTCGCCAACACGCTGTCGCAGTTGATGGTGCAGCAGAATGAGAGTCTGTTCGCCTCTGACCTGAGCGGGGTGCGCTCGGAACTGGAAATCCAGATCGATCAGGCGGAGACCGAACTGAACGAACTGCTGGACGAACGGTCACGGCTCGAAAACACGATCCCGCGCGATAACCAGCGCATCGCCGACGTTGACCGCATGATCAACACCTTGCAGGCGCGCTACGATCTACTGCTCACGTCGTACAACCAAGCGGCGATCCAGCAGTTGACCCGCGCCAACGCGCTCACCGTGATCGAGCGGGCGACCGTGCCCACCGAACCGGAAGGTCCGCGCGTGCTGCGCGATACGATCCTCGGCGCGGTGGTCGGCTTGGCGGGCGGTATCGTGCTGGCGCTGATCTCCGAACGGCGCAACCCGCGCTTCTACAACGCGCCGCAAATCGAAAGCCTGATCCGCGCGGAGATCGCCGGCAAAATCCCATCGATCCGGCGCGGTTTCCAGAACAACGTCTTCCAAGGCGATCAATCGGCGGCAGAGGCGTTCCGCCGCTTGCGCGCGAATCTGTTCGCCGGGACGAAGGACGTCCCCCCGCGCTTGATTCTCGTGACGAGCGCTATCCCGCGCGAAGGCAAGACGACGGTGGCGATCAACCTTGCATCCGCCATCGCGCAGAACGGGCGCAAGGTCTTGCTGGTCGATGGCAACATGCAGCAGCCCACGCTGGATCGGCGCTACCGCCTGCCGAACACCTCCGGCTTGAGCAGCGTGCTCAAGGATGAAACGCGCCTCGAAGACGCGGTTCAGCCGAGCTTGATCCCGAATCTCGAACTGCTGACGGCGGGCTATGCCGGGGGCAATTCGGCGGAACTGCTGCACTCCGTCGGCATCAACGAGCTGAACAAGCGCCTGCTCAGTTACTACGAAGTGGTGATCTTCGACATGCCCGCGCTGCTGGCATCAACCGATGCGACCGTGCTTGCGCCGTATGTCGATGGCGTGCTCTGGGTGATCGACTCGGAAAAGGTCGATCAGCGCGTGGTCGAATTCGCCCGCGATCAGTTGGACGGCGTCGGCGCTGAGGTGATCGGCATCGTGTCGAACCGCGTCACGAAGGACGAGAGCTTCAACTGGATCAAGTACTACCGGGTGCGCGCCCGCTACGGCAAGCAGTACGCCGAAGCGCAGATGAAGGCGAAGGCAAAGGCAAGCAGCGAACTGGAGAAATCCAACGGGCAGGCAAAGACCCAAGCGCACCCGCGCATTTACCAACCGTCGATGTTCAACCCCTACGACCCCGCCAAGTCGTCGCCGTTCGAGCCAACGCGCGCCAACCCGAAGTATGTGCCGCCCTTCCCCGACGATGAAGAACCATCGGCGCACGCGGACGCCGTCCCGGTCGAGCCGAGTCTCCCCTTCGAGGCAGACGACGATACGCTGGTCGAGACGGATAAATTGAATCTAAATCACCGGGGTGAAGCTGAATCATGAGCCAGCGACTTTGTTTCGTCAGTCAACGCTATTACCCCGGCGATCCGCGCCTCGACACGCAGGTGGACGCGGTGCTAAAGGCGGGCTATGCCCCCGACGTGATCGTCATGCGCGGGCAGGGCGAACGCCTGACCGAAGTGCTGGACGGCGTGCGCGTGATCCGCGTGCCATCGCTGACCCGTCAGCGCGCCGGGAAAATCCGCTACGTGGTGGA
>JACSRG010000465.1 GCA_014879865.1 Anaerolinea sp. | reverse complement strand
GAAGGCGCAGCGGTCGATGCGCTCGTCACCAATCGCGTTTGGACGGCGATGGGCTACGATCCGGCGACCACCCTGCATGACCTTCGTTGGGCTGATCCCTATGGTGATCAGTACGTGTGGGTGCTGTTGATCTCCGGCGCGGCTCCCGCATCACATTTTATCGGCGGCTACGCGGGCGCATCGAGCCAACGTCAGCCCGCCATGTTCTTCCGGTTGGGCGGCGGGACGCTCACGGGCATTAGCAAGCCCGGCGAGATCGTGTGGAGTCGCGTTTTCGTCATGGACGGTGCGCTGCACGCCGACCTCGGACGCGCAACGGTGATCGAACTGCCGCAAGAAGAAACTGAGCGCCGCTGGCGCTTGACCACGCCGCAGTGGCCCATCATGCACGGCGTGCTGCACGGCGTAACGCGCGACCAGATGATGGCGCGTCACAAAGCCAATCACCTGAACGTCGCCTACGCCCCGAGCGCCGCCGATGCCGATAAGGCACTCGCCGCGAAAGCTGCCATGTTCGACGCAATGGGCATTCACGTCCACCTGTGCGGAAGTGTCTAAAAGGAGACTCTCATGCTGAAGTCAGAACTCATCCACCCGACTATCCTTCAAGTCCTCGGCGCGTCCGGTCACGGCAGCGGCATTCTGATCGCCGATGGCAATTACCCGTTCATCACGCGGGCAAATCCCGCCGCAACGCGCGTCTATCTCAACTTCATGCCGGGGCTGCTGACGGCGACCGATGTCCTGAAAGGACTCGTCACCGCGATTCCGATTGAAGCGGCGCACGTCATGACACCCGCCGACGGGTCGGATCAGGCGATCTTCTCTGAATTCCGCCAGCTCCTGCCGGGACTCGACCTGCAAAAGATGGGGCGCTTCGAGTTCTACGACATGGCGCGCGGATCAGATGTCTCGCTGGTCATCGCCACCGGGGAGCAGCGCATCTATGCCAACATCCTGCTGACGATTGGCGTCGTACCGCCACCCGCACCGTAAATCCCTCCGCTCTTATCGGGGATGAGCATCAGTATAGGTGCTCATCCCCGAACTTTCTCCCCAAACTATTTGCATTCTCCCAAACTTGCGCTATAGTGGAATTGGACTATACCACTCTATACCGGACTAGGCTTTTTGGGAGAAAATATGAAACGCTTTCTCGTTGTTCTGCTCGTTTTGACCTTGGCGCTGACCGGATTCGTTCTGCCGTCAGCCGCACAGGATGCGCCGACGGGCGTGTTCTACGGGACGTGGCCCTACGTTCTGCCGCCGGATCATCACCTCAATGCGTATGCGTCCGGGGGGCCGAACGACAACCTCGGCGCGCTGTATCGTTCCTACGTCGAACTGCCTCCCGCCATTTACCAGTGGTCAACGGGGCAATATGTCGGTTTCCTCGCGGAAAGCTGGGGCTTCGTCGAAGACAACACCGCCTATGAAATCGTACTGAACGCTGATGCGCTGTGGAGCAACGGCGACCCGGTCACCTCGGAAGACGTGATCGTCACCTACGCCCTCGGACGCCTCAACGGTTGGACGCAGTTCAATTACATCAGCGATGTAGTTGCCGTCGATGACCACACGGTTCATTTCATCTTCAGCGGTGAGCCGTCGCTGGTGGCGGAACGCCTCCTGCTCAAGGATTACATCGTCGCCCGCGCAACTTACGGCGAACTGGCGCAGCGCGCGCTCGATCTGTTCGCCACCGGCGCGACCCGTGACAGTGCCGAATGGACGGCGCTCCAGACCGAACTGAGCGAATTCCGCCCGGCAGAACTGATCGCCAGCGGTCCGTATACCTACTCGCTGGACGATGTCGGCGATGCGTCGATGACCCTGCACTGGCAGCCGAACAGCATCTTCTCCGACGATGTCAATTTCGGCGAAATCCGCATGTGGGCGGGCGAAACCGAAGTGACGACGCCGCTGGTCATCAGCGGTGAACTCGGTCACTCGACCAACGTCTACCCGGCTTCGACCATTGAAACCTTCCAGCAGCAGGGTATCCGCCTGCTGGATGTGCCGCGTGGTTATGGTCCCGCGCTGCTGTTCAACCACAGCCGCGCCCCGTGGAACATCAAGGAAGTTCGTCAGGCGATTGCCTACGCGATCAACCGCGAACAGAGCGCCTTCCTGACCAACGGTATCGGCGCGCAGGCGACGGTCTATATGTCCGGCTTGCTCGACGATAACGTGCCCCTGCTGCTGCCGCAGGAAGTCATCGATCAACTGAATCGCTACGAATACAATCTTGAAACGGCTGCCGGTTTGATGGAACAGGCAGGCTTCACCCGCAACGCCGATGGCAAGTGGGCGGATGCTTCGGGCGCGCTCATCAGCGCTGAATACACCTTCCCGGCGGAATTTGCCGACTTCGCGGGCGCGGCGCAGGATGCGATCCAGCAGTTGAACGCCTTCGGCTTCGACATCACCCCGCGTGCACTGCCGTGGGCAGAAGCCGCCGCCGCCATCCGCAACAGCGACTTTGACCTCTCCGTGTGGAGTTGGGCGAGCGCCTCGCCGTTCGCCGCGACGCAGTTCTTTGGACCTACGCGCCGCTTCAACGTCGGCACGCTGGCTGAAGGTCAGCGCGGTATCGACTTCCCGATGGAATTCGAGTACAACGGCGAGATGATCAATCTCGATCAGATGATTCTGCACGCCAGCGATGGTCTCGACACTGCCGAACAGCAGCGCCGCGCGGGCGAAGTTGCGCTGATCCTCAACGACTTGATGCCGTTTGTCCCGCTGAACGTGGAACGCAGCATCGAACCGCTGAACGAACAGCTCATCGCCGGCTACCCGACGGATGACCCCGATTGGGCGGGCAACCCGACCAACAGCGACCACGCGATCATCTACTATCTGCTCACCGGCGTCCTCACACCGGGTCCGAATGCACAGTAAATAACGTTCGTCTGGGGTGGGCGCAAACCCACCCCATTTTTGTTTATTGACCAAAGACAACCTATGAGTGCAGTTACACCGATTTCGCAGCAGCGGGACATTCAGCAAGCGGAAGTCAGGACGTTTCGACAGCGCGTGTCGGCGGTCTTCGGCAGCTACACGTTCCGCGTGATCATGCAGGGCTTGCTGACCATCTGGGCAGTCGTCACCTTCACGTTCTTCTTGATCCGCCTGCTCCCCGGCAACCCGATTGACATCAAGATCGACCAGTTGATGCAGCAGCGCAACATCACCTACGAGGAAGCGCTCAGCCAAGCGGCTGCACCTGTCTCTTATACACATCT
>JACSRG010000802.1 GCA_014879865.1 Anaerolinea sp. | reverse complement strand
GGACAGCCAGAAGGCTGTCCCTACAATTCTCACGACTTACCGGACGCAGCACTTAGTTTACTCGCCGACCAGTTCCAAGCTCATCGACTCGACGCGCTCCTTGAGCATGGCGACGAACTGCTCGACCGGCATCGCGCCGAGGTCGCGGTCGTCGCGCAGGCGCACGCTGACCGCTCCGGCGGCGGCATCGCGATCCCCCATGATCAGCATGTAGGGGATCAAGCGTTCGCGCGCGATGGCGATCTTCGCGCCCATGCGCGCCTTGCCCGCGTCGATCTCGACACGCATCCCGGCGGCTTTCAACTGCGCGGCGACGCTCTGCGCATACTCGACGTTGCGATCCGTGATCGGGATCAGCGCGACCTGCACGGGCGCGAGCCACGCGGGGAACGCCCCGGCGAAATGCTCGATCAGGATGGCGACAAACCGCTCCATGCTCCCGAAGGGCGCGCGGTGAATCATGATCGGGCGCTGGCGCGTACCGTCCTCCGCCACGTATTCGAGTTCAAAGCGTTCGGGCAGGTTGTAATCGACCTGCACCGTGCCGAGCTGCCATTCGCGCTTGAGCACATCGCGGAAGATAAAGTCGAGCTTCGGTCCGTAGAACGCTGCTTCGCCCTGTTCGACGTGATACGGCAGTTCCAACTCTTCGCACGCCTCGATGATCGCGGCGGACGCCTTTTCCCACAGCGCATCGCTGCCGACGTACTTGTCGCTCTTGGGGTCGCGGATGCCCACGCGCGCGCGGAAATCGGACAAGCCGAGCGTGTTGAAGATGTGCTGGATCAGCTTGACCACGTTGATGAACTCCGGCAAAAGCTGTTCCGGCGTGACGAACAGGTGCGCATCATCGACCGTGAAGCCGCGCACGCGCGTCAAGCCGTGCAGTTCGCCCGACTGCTCGTAGCGGTAGACCGTGCCGAACTCCGCGAGGCGAATGGGCAGATCGCGGTAGCTGTGCATGTCGCTCTTGTAGATCATGATGTGATGCGGGCAGTTCATCGGCTTGAGCAGGAACTCTTCCTCATCGACCGCAATCGGCGCGTACTGGCTGTCCTTGTAATACGGATAATGCCCCGACGTGCGGTACAGATTCAGGTTGCCGATGTGCGGCGTCACGACGGGCAGATAGCCGTTCTCGATCTGCGTGTCGCGCAGCCAGCGTTCGAGCGTGTCGCGCATCGTCGCGCCGAGCGGCTTCCACAGCGGCAAGCCCTTGCCCACCAGCGGCGTAAACGTGAACAGATTCAGCTTTTCGCCGACCACGCGGTGATCGCGGCGCTTGGCTTCTTCCAGCCGGAACAGGTAATCCTGAAGCTGGTCAGGCGTCTCCCACGCCGTGCCGTAGATGCGCGTCAACTGCTGGCGATTTTCGTCGCCGCGCCAGTACGCGCCTGCGGGCTTCTTATACGTGATGCTGATCGCCTCCGGGTTGATCTCGCGCGTGTTGACGACATGCGGACCCCGGCACAAGTCCGTAAACGTGTCCTGCGTGTAGAACGTGATCTTGTCGGCAGGCGCGGAAATTTCGTCCCCGTTATCGTCCACGCGACCGGCGACCAGATCGTTGATCAACTCGACCTTGTACGGCTGATCCTTGAAGAACGCCAGCGCCTCTTGCGGCGTCACTTCGCGCACCGCGAAATCGACGTTCTTGCGGATGATCTCTTTCATCCGGTTCTCAATCCACGCCAAGTCTTCGTCCGTCAGCGGGCGCGGCAGTTCCATATCGTAGTAGAACCCGTCTTCGATGGGTGGTCCGATGGCGATTTTCGTCTCCGGCAGGCGATCAAGCACAGCTTGCGCCATGATGTGCGCCGCCGAGTGTCGGATTTTGTACAGTTGGCTGCCTACGTAGTCAGGCATAAGTCGTTCGCTCCATGTGAGTGCTAATCGGTTGGGATTATAGCAAAGACGCACACCTTTCACCCTCAAGAAAGGACTGAGAGGTGAGGACTGAGGACTGAGAAGAACGCGCTCTTCCTCAGTCCTCGAACCTTTCACCTCAGTCCTTCAGGCGATGCAAGGGGCAAGCATCCGGCTATCAATGACCGGACGTGAGATCAATTGGGTTTTGGTAGGGGAGTTATTTTGTCGCCGTCAGGCGACGGTCGTAGTGGTGTCGTCCTGCACCATCAGGACTTCATTCAACACGACGGCAGCGACTTCCGCCGTTGCCCGCTTCCCCTTCCGGGAACGCGGCTTGGCAAACTCGTCGCCTTCTTCGTCCGTCACCTGCGTGAATAGGTTCTCGAACACGTCCAGCGCGAGCAGGTTATCAATCGTGTCTTCAATCGTGTCGCGCCCCAAGTCCTGCACGATGATGTGCGGCGTTTCGAGCGCGGCATAGCGCACGGGCGGGTTGTAGGGAAGCCCCTTGCCGACCTCGTAGCTCAAGTCCATTTGACGTGCCAAGAAAGGCAGCGTCACGAAAACCGCCGTGAAATACGATCCATCGTCCATGCGGACGATCACGTCACAGGCGTCGGGTTGCAGATTACCGTTGTCGTGCATTTCGATCCAGATGCGCTCTGGAATTTGTAAACAGGCAGGTGCCAGCATGTTGTTCCAAACCTTTATCATCGAGTAACTTGTAACAGCCACCAAAACAACCAGCAAAGCCTATTTGAAATTATTTAACTCGCTTGTTTCAGCATATGTCAGAAGTGAGTCCCTTGTCAAGCAACCGATGGTCATATGCTGCCTGACGTTCACCCTACGTTAGGTACGATTTGACACAGAGGTTTTCCCTTCCTATACTTCCTGATGTTATAATCTGCATGATCTATTCATCCTCACTGGGAGGACATCGTATGATCCAAGGCGGCGATAACTTCCGTCTGGTTGTCCGGCGGGGTCCGCAACCAAACCAGAGTTATGATCTGAACAAGGACATTGTCACGCTCGGACGCGATATTACTAATGACATCGTGATCAATGACCCGGAAGTCAGCCGCCATCACATGCGGATGACTCGTGGCGCGGGTGGATTCACGCTAGAAGACCTCGGCTCGACCAATGGCACGTTTGTCAACGGGCAGCGTCTGACCGGTGCGCGCCCGCTGCGCCCCGGCGATATGATCGGCTTGGGCGAAACGGTTACACTGGCATATGAAGCACTGACCGCGCCGGGCGCGCAGCCGGATGAAGGACAGGGCACACTGCCGAATCAGGCACAGCGCGGCGCACAGGTGTACACATCGCCTGCACCGCAGCAGCAGCAGCCGCCGCCGCAGTACCAGCAGCCCGCGCAGCAGCCGCCACCCGCGCAGCCAAACTATACCTACAGCCCGTCG